>JAPSIP010000105.1 GCA_031178645.1 Paracoccus sp. (in: a-proteobacteria)
GGTGAACAGCGACCGCGTCCCCGGCACGTCATAGTTGATGCGGGTGCCGACGATGCCGATGGTGCGCCCCTCGGCGGCGGCTTGCAGGTCGGTGGCCAGGGCGGTCCAGGCCGCGTCGTCCGGTTCGACCCCGCGCGGATTGTCGGCAAACCACTGCGACAGTTGCGGCATATGGGCCGAAAAGCCGTCGTTGTAGAAGGACCGCTGCAGCATCTGCCCGATCGGGATCACGAAGGTGATCAGGATAAAGGCCAGCAGCGGCAGCACCAGCAGAAAGGCCCGGCGGCGGCCCCGCGACTGCGACCGCGCAAGCGCACGGACCAGCGGCCTGCCATCGGCGGTCCGCAGCGCGCCATCCGTCAGGCCGGTGGCCGTTGTCGCAATGGCAGCGTGCGGATCAAGAGCGTTCGCCATGTATTCCCCAAGGTATCAGGGCCGCCGCCCCGCGCGGGGCAGCGGCAATCGTCGGCTGTCAGGCGCCGGCCAGCCAGCTATTGAAGCGTTCGGTCAGTTCGGTGTCATGGTCGGCCCAGAAACCGGCATCGTTGACCACGGCACGCTCGGCGTTTTCAGGGGTCGTCGGCAGATAGGGCGCCATTTCCGTGGTGCCGTCCTTGTAGGTGCCGACGCTGGCCGAGGCCGATTCGCGCGGCGGGCCGTAAGCGATGTATTTCGACAAATCGGCCTGCCGCGCCGGATCCGAGGCAAAGGCGATGAACTGCATCGCCAC
Source organism: Paracoccus sp. (in: a-proteobacteria) (assembly GCA_031178645.1). GTDB lineage: Bacteria > Pseudomonadota > Alphaproteobacteria > Rhodobacterales > Rhodobacteraceae > Paracoccus. The sequence continues at coordinate 731 of JAPSIP010000105.1, forward strand.
GTCCTTGTTCGGCGCGCCCATCGGCACCACCCAGTAATCCATGTCCAGGTTCGCGCCGTCCCAGACAAAGGCGAAGGGCTTGCCCTCGTCGACGATGGCATCGAAGATCCGGCCGTTATAGGCCAGCGTCATCGACACTTCCTTGTCGGCCAGAAGCTGCGGCGCCTGAGCGCCCGCCTCCCACCAGACTACCTGGTCCTTGATGCTGTCCAGCTTGGCGAATGCGCGGTCAACGCCTTCGGGCGTGGACAGGACGTCATAAACCTCGTCGGCGGGCACCCCGTCGCCCAGCAGGGCGAACTCAAGCGCGTATTTCGGCCGCTTGATGATGCCGCGCTTGCCGGGGAATGTCTCGGTATCGAAGAAATCCGCCACCGTCGTCGGCGCGGCGTCGGGGAAGGCCTCGGTGTTATAGGCGATGACCGTGGACCAGACCATGATCGCAGTCGCGCATTCATGCAGCGCCTGGGGCAGGTAGTCATCTGCCGCGGGCGTTCCGTCGGCGGCGGCGGGCAGGATCGAGGGGTCGATCGGCTCGATCAGGCCTTCGTCGCACAGCCGCAGCACGTCCGACTGCTCGACGTCGAAGACATCGCTGGTGATGTTGCCGGCCTCGACCTGGGCTTTCAGCGTCGCGGGTGGATTGTCGTTGTCCACCATCGTGGCCTGGACGCCCGTCTCGGCCGTGAAGGGCTTGACGAAGGCCTCGTTCACGGCGGCCCCGAAGGCACCGCCATAGGTGGTGATGTTGATCGGGCCATCCTGGGCCTGCGCGGCGACCCCGGAGATCAGCGCAAGCGCCGTTCCTGCAATCAGTCGTCTGGTCATGCTTTGCTCTCTCGAAACCTTGGGGTGAAAGCGGCGCCGCAGGGGCGCCGCCCGGTCAGGAACCGGCCAGCCAGCTGTTGAAACGCTCGGACAGTTCGGCATCGTGGTCAGCCCAGAACTCGGGATCGTCCACGACGGCGGTCGTCAGGTGCTCGGGTTCGGTGGGCATGTGCGGACCCATTTCGGTCGTGCCGTCCTGATACATCCCCACCAGCGGGGCCGAGGATTGGCGCGCCGGGCCATAGGCGATGTATTTCGCCTGGTCCGCCAAGGGTTGGGTGCCGGTGGCGAACTTCACATATTCCACGGCAGCTTCGGGATTGGGGGCGTCCTTGGGGACGACAAAGGCGTTGATCTCCAGATATTGCCCATCCCAGATCACATCAAAAGGCTTGCCCTCGCCCACCATCGCGTCGAAGATCCGGCCGTTATAGACGGTGGTCATCACGACCTCTCCGTCGGCCAGCAACTGCATCGGCTGGGCGCCGGCTTCCCACCAGATCACGTCGTTCTTGATCGTGTCCAGCTTGGCGAATGCCTGCTCGACGCCTTCGGGCGTGGCCAGCGTGTCATAGATGCCGTCAGCCGCGACGCCATCGGCGATCAGCGCCAGATACAGCGTCCGCTTGGGCGACTTGGGCAGGCCGCGCTTGCCGGGGAACTTCTCGGTGTCGAAGAAGTCGGACACGGTGGTCGGCGCCTCGGCTTCGAACTTGGTCTTGTCGTAGCCGATCACCGTGCCCCAGACGATGTTGCCCACGGCGCAGTCACCCAGCGAGCCGTCGACGAAATCCTCGGCGGCGGGGGTGCCGTCGGCGCCTGCGGGCAGATCGGCGGGATCGAATTCCATCAGCGCGCCCTCGTCGCACAGCCGGATCGCATCGGCCATCGCCAGGTCGAAGACGTCGCCGGTGATGTTGTTCGCCTCGACCTGCGCCTTCAGCGGCGTGGCCGGGTCGTCGGCGGCGATCATGTTCGCCTTGATGCCGGTCGCCGCGGTGAAGGGCTTGTTATAGGCCTCGACCTGGCTGACCTCGTAGGCGCCGCCCCAGGACACGACATTGACCTCTTGCGCGGTCGCCGCGAAGGCCATGCCTGCCAAGGCGGTGGATAGGACCAGAGTGGTTTTCACGTTCCTGAACTCCCGTTGGTGAAGGGTCTTTGCCCCATGTTCTTGGCCCCCGAAGGGGCAAGGGACGGGCATTGCCTGCCCGTCCCGTCCGGTTCAGCTTGCCAGCCAGCTGTTGAAACGCTCGTTCAGCTCGGCGTCGCGATCGACCCAGAACTCCAGGTCCGAGCCAAGCGCATTGGTCATGTTCGCCTCGGTCGTGGGCAGGTTCGGACCCATCGGCTGGTCCGTGCCCTCGATATTGCCGACCATGGCGGCGGCCGAACGGCGCGGGGGACCATAGCTGATGAACTCGGCCGCGCGGGCCTGCGGCGCGGGCGAGGTCGTCCAGGCCACGAACTGCTTGGCCTCCTCCAGGTTCTCGGCCCCTTTCGGGATCACCCAGCCTTCCATTTCATAGATCTGGCCGTCCCAAATGATCTCGAAGGGCTTGCCCTCGGCCTGCGCGGCATTGAAGATCCGGCCGTTGAAAGCATAGGCCATCGTGACCTCGCCATCAGCCAGCAGTTGCGGCGGCTGCGCGCCCGCTTCCCACCAGATCACGTCGTTCTTGATCGTTTCCAGCTTGGCGAATGCGCGGTCCACGCCTTCGGGCGTGCCCAGGACCTCGTAAACCTCGGCCGCCGGGACGCCGTCGGCCATCAGCGCCAGTTCCAGGTTGAACTTGGCGCCCTTGCGCATGGTGCGCTTGCCGGGGAACTGTTCCAGATCAAAGAAATCCGCCGGGGTCGAGGGCTTGGCGTCGGGGAACTTCCTGTCGTCGAAGGCCAGGACCATCGAATAGACATCGGTCGCGACGAAGCATTCGGTGATCGCGCCCTCGATGAAATCCTCGGTCGCAGCTGTGCCATCCTCGGCGGCAACCAGGATTGCGGGGTCGATCTCCTCGAGCAGGCCTTCATCGCACAGCCGCACCGCATCGGCATATTCGACCGAGGCCACGTCGGTGGTGACGTTGCCGGCCTCGACCATGGCCTTGATGGGGGTGGCGGGGTTGTCGGCATCGGCGATGTTCACCTTGATGCCGGTCTCGGCCTCGAAGGGCTTGGCATAGGCTTCCACATGGCTGTTGCCATAGGCACCGCCCCAGGACAGCAGGTTCACATCGGCCAGCACGGGCGAGGCGATCAGGCCAAGCGCGGTGGTCAGGGCAAGCGTCTTCTTCATTGATCACTCCAACTGCAGGGACATGCGGCATTCGCCGTCATTCGTGGGCCGGGACGGCCTTCAGACCGGATCCAGGGCACGGGCATCCGCCGGATGCCAGCCGACCTTGATCTGCTGGCCGGGTTCCAGCCGGGTCTGGCCGATCGTGTTGCGCATCTTCATCACGAAGTCGCCGCTGCCCGCGACCTTCAGGCGTGCGCGCAGGATGTCGCCCATGTAGATGACCTCGCAAACTTCGGCGCTGATCATGTGGGCGCCGGGAGGCATCATCTCGGGCTTGAACTCGACGCGTTCGGGGCGGATCGACACCAGCACCTGCTGGCCCCTGGCAGTCACGTTCACAGGCGTCGCGTCGATCAGCTCGCCCGTGGACAAGCGCACGAGGGCCTTGTCGCCCGACAACTCCTCGATCACGCCGGGCAGCTTGTTGTTCTCGCCGATGAACTGCGCGACGAAGCTGTTCTCGGGGCGTTCGTAAAGATCGGCGGGCGCGGCAAGCTGCTGGATGCGCCCGTCGTTGAAGACCGCGACTCGGTCCGACATGGTCAGCGCCTCGCCCTGGTCGTGGGTGACGTAAACGACTGTGATCCCAAGGCGTTCGTGCAGGTGCTTGATCTCGAACTGCATGTGTTCGCGCAACTGCTTGTCAAGCGCGCCTAAAGGTTCGTCCATCAGCACCAACTCGGGGTCGAAGACCAGGGCGCGGGCAAGCGCGATCCGCTGCTGCTGGCCGCCCGACAGTTGCGCGGGGCGGCGGTTGATGAATGTCCCCATCTGCACCATGTCCAGGGCACGGGCGACGCGGGCTTCGCGGTCGGATTTCGACATGCCGCGGACTTCCAGCGGGAAGGATAGGTTCTCGCCCACGGTCATGTGCGGAAAAAGGGCATAGTTCTGGAACACCATGCCGATGCCGCGCTTGTGGGGCGGCACCTGGTTGATCGGGCGGCCTGCCAGGCGGATTTCGCCATGAGTCGCGGTCTCGAACCCGGCAAGCATCATCAGGCAGGTCGTCTTGCCGGAACCCGACGGCCCAAGCATGGTCAGAAACTCTCCCTTGCCGATGGACAGGTTCAAGTCTTTGACGACAAGCGTTTGTCCGTCATAGCTTTTCTGCACATGCTCGAATGCGACGAAAGCATCGCCGTGGCGGTCGTCCAGCAAAAGGCGCTCTCCCTCATTTCTGTTTTCGTTGTTCAGCGCCCGCACAGGTTAGCCGTGGGATCAGCGACCACGCAACACCGTTTGCGACATTTCTTGGCAGCAGATTGTCGCTTCCATGCCTCGGTTCCGAACGCCCGGGAAACCGGCAATGCTGCCCGGAAAACAGGCGCCTGCGGGCGGGCTTGTGCCTCTGCACCCCTGCGGTTAGCGTCGCTGCCGACCCGAATCCGGCCGCTTGCGCCACCACCCGCCAAGGACGCGCGTCCTTCGCCCGATCCGAAGGACTGCCATGCTGGAAGCCGCGCTGTTGTTCGCCGCCGCATTCTTCGGCGGGATGCTGAACGCCGTCGCCGGCGGCGGCACCTTCATCACTTTCCCAACCCTGGTCTTCGTCGGCATTCCGCCCGTCGTGGCCAATGCCACCAGCACCATCGCCGCCCTGCCCGGCTATCTGTCCGCAGCCATCGCCTTTCGCAGCGACATCCACCGCATCCAGCACGCGCCGTTCGCAAAGCTAACGATCTGGACCATGATCGGCGGCGCTGTCGGCAGCGGGCTGCTGCTGGTCAGTTCGAACAAGGCCTTCTCCCTCCTGGTGCCCTTCCTGCTGCTGGCGGCGACGCTTGTCTTCTATCGCGCCGACGACGTACGGCGGATGGCGTCGCGGTGGCGTTCGGTCGTCAAGCCCTTCGGGCTTGGCATCCTGCTGCCGGTCGCGGTTTATGGCGGGTATTTCAACGGCGGGCTGGGGATCGTCCTGCTGGCGGTCTTCGCGATGTGGGGCATGACCGACCTGCACGCGATGAACGGGCTGAAATGCTGGCTGTCCTTTGCGCTGTCGCTGATCGCCTTTGCGATCTTCGCCGCGGGCGGGGCGGTAGCCTGGGGCCCAGCCGGCCTGATGGCGGTGGGCACCATTGCCGGCGGCTATGCCGGCGCGCCCGTCGCCCGCCGCATCCCGCGCGACAAGCTGCGCCTGCTGATCGCCTTCGTGGGCTTCGGCATGACCGCGATCTTTTTCTGGCGTCTCATTCAAGG
>JAPSIP010000106.1 GCA_031178645.1 Paracoccus sp. (in: a-proteobacteria)
AGACAGCCCCCGGCCTTGCCCATCTAGTGCTTGAAGATGTCGTTTTCATCCCCCCAGCCCAGCAGGTCCAGATGGGCGCGCGCGGGCAGGAAATCGAAACATGCCTGCGCAAGACCGATGCGGTTCTCGCGCCGCAGCCGTTCCTCCAGGGCTTCCTTCAGCCTGTGCAGGTGCAGCACGTCAGAGGCCGCATATTCCAGTTGCGCATCCGTCAGATCCGCCGCGCCCCAGTCGCTGGTCTGCTGCTGCTTGCTGACATCCACATTCACCAACTCGCTCAGCAGGTATTTCAGCCCGTGCCGGTCGGTATAGGTACGCACCAGCTTGGACGCGATCTTGGTGCACCAGACCGGCGCCGTCACGACGCCAAAGGCGTTTTCCAGGGCGGCGATGTCGAAGCGGCCGAAATGGAACAGCTTCAGGACCTTGGGGTCGGTCAGCATCCGGCACAGGTTCGGCGCCTCGGTCTGGCCGCGCTCGATCTGGACCAGATGCGCGTCCCCGTCGCCTGACGACAGTTGCACCAGGCACAGCCGGTCGCGCCGGGGATCCAGGCCCATCGTCTCGGTGTCGATGGCCACCACTGGGCCAAGCGTCAGGTCATCGGGAAGGTCGTTGGGGTAAAGATGTATGCTCATCGCGTCGTCCGTCCGGGCCAAGGCTGTGATGGCGCCCCTCTCACCAGAAAGCGGCGCGGCATTCCAGTCTTATTCGCGCGACGGGCGCGAAGCAGGAAAGGCCGGCCGGGGCGCAGGAACCCCGGCCAGCCCCATTGTCAGGCTGATCCAGCGGCCTGGATGGCCTTCATGCAGGTCTCTTCATCCCCTGCGGCAAGCGCGTCCCGTGCCGCCTGGATATGCGCCTCGCGGGTGGAGGCATCGGCCGAGGCACTGGAACTGCCGCCCGTGCCGGCAGCGGCCATCGCCTGCTCGGTCGCCGTCGGCTTGCCTTCCTGCTGCGCCTGGGCATCCGCGCCCGACATTGCAATGCCTGCCTGCTGGCCCGAATCCCCCTCCAGCGGCGCGTGCGATCCATCCTTGGCGATGCCTTCGGCATCGGCCGAGGCCCCGCCCGAAGCGGCCGGTGCAGCGCTGTTCATCCCGGCATCGGCCGCCGTGTCCGTCGCGCTGTCCGTGGCCGAAGCCCCCGCAGCGGCCGCCCCATCCGATGATCCTTCCAGCGGCGCCAGCGATCCGTCCTTCGAGATTCCTTGCGAGGCAGTCTCACCCCCCGTCAGGCGAGCGATTTCCGCCGCGCAATCCGCCTGCGCCGACATGGCGGTCATCGCAAGGAATGCGCTGCCCGCCACCCAAGTCAAAGTGGTCTTCATTTCATCCTCCCGGAACATGACGCGCCTGCCAGGGGCGCATGGCCCGGAACGCCTGCATCTGCCCGATGTTCCAGAAAACCGGGAAGGCGTCACTTAAGTCGTAGATGGACCCGGCGCAATCAGCCCTGCAGCGCGGACCAGGCGTCCATGAATGCGCGGGCCTTTTCGCCGGTCTCGGCCGCTGCCTGCCCCGGCTTGTAAAGGGCCGATCCCAGGCCGAAGCCATTCGCTCCGGCTTGCAGATAGACCGCCATCGTGTCGGGCGCGATCCCGCCCACGGGCAGCAGGCGCGCCTCGCGCGGCAGCACCGCGCGCATGGCCTTGACCGCGGCGGGGGGGATCATCTCGGCCGGGAACAGCTTCAAGGCGGCGGCCCCGGCTTCCAGGGCCGCAAAGGCCTCGCTGACGGTGCCGACGCCGGGGCAATAGGACAGGTTCAGCCGCCGCGCCTCGGCGGCGACGCGGGGGTCGAAATTAGGGGCGATGATGATGCGCCCCCCGGCATCGGCCACGGCGCGCACCTGTTCGGCCGTCAGAACCGTGCCCGCGCCGACGACCGCATCGGGGGCGGCGGCAACCATGCGGGCGATGCTGTCCAGCGGATCGGGCGAGTTCAGCGGCACTTCAAGGATCGTGAAGCCCGCCCCGGTCAGCGCGGTAGCAGTCTCAGCGGCCTCATCGGGACGCAGGCCGCGCAGGATGGCGATCATCGGGTTCGCGGCAAAGGCGGTATCAAGGTCGGTCATGCAAGTTTCCCTATCCGGGCGATTTCCCAAAGCCCCCGCTGCGCCATGCCCGGCGGCGCGATCCGCGCCGCGATGCCCAGCACCGAGAAGGCCGTCTGATAGCGCAGCGCCAGATCGCCCCGCCCGATGATCGTGACCGGGACACCGGCGTCCCGCGTGCCCTGCGCGACCTCGTCCCCGATCAGCAGGCCGGACAGGTAATCCGCGATCTGGTCCGGGGCCAGCCGGTCCATCAAGGCCAGCGTCCGGGCCGAGAAGATGCGCCCCAGCAGCGCCCCGTCCTGCCGCCCGGCCTCGACCCCGCGGCGGAAGGCATCCTCGCTGCCCGGTCCCGGCTGGATCAACCGGCCCAGGATGGTATGGTCGCGCAGCGCCCCGAAGACCTCGCCCGTCATGACCGTGCGAAAGCCCGTCAGCGCGCCGCCCTCGGCCCGTGCCCATTTGCTGTGCGTGCCGGGCAGAACGAACGTCCCGTCCCCGCCCCCGCCCGCCAGATGGCCGATGATCTCGGTTTCCTCGCCGCGCATCACGTCGGGCGCGGGACCGTCCGGGTCGCTGACCGCGCCGGTCACGAAATGGATGCCCTCGTGCAGGGTCAGGTTCGCGGCCAGGGCCGCAGCATCAAGGGGCAGCGGCAGATAGGGCGTCTCGACCCAGCCGTTGCGGCTGGTGATCATCCCCGAGGCGATGACCGGCGCTGTTCCCAGCCAATCGCCGATGCGGTCCTGCAAGGCCTGGCGGAACCCGCCCGGCAAACCGGCCGCGGCAAGAATCCCCGGACCGTCACCGACGCTGTCCAGCACCTCGCCCCCGGCACCCATCCGCCAGGCGCGGAACGAGGTGGTGCCCCAGTCGATGCCGATCAGCGCCGTCATCGGCTGAACCGATAGGCCGCGTGGTGGCGATAAACCTGGCCGGGCCGAAGGATCGCATCGGGATAATCGGGGCGGTTCGGCGCATCGGGCCAGCCCTGCGTTTCCAGGGCCACGCCCGCGAAACGGTCATAGCTGCGGCCGTCCAGCCCCGAAAGCCCGCCGAAATGCACGCCGTCATAGACCTGCAATCCCGGCTGGTCGGTCTCGATCTGCATCCGGATGCCGCTTTGCCCGGTCAGATCCGCCACGACACGCGGGGCGGCGGGACCGTCGGACAGGCAGAAGTTGTGGTCGTATTCCCCCGGCACGATCTCTCGGGCCTGCCGGAAATCGAAGCGCGTGCCCTGGACGGGCGCCGTGCCCGGCAGCGGGATCAGGTCGTCGTCAACAGGCAGATAGCGGTCGGCCGCAACGCGCAGCCGGTGGTTGCGCACATCGCCCCCGCCGTCGAGGTTGAAGTAGCCGTGATGCGCCACGTTGCAGGGGGTCGGCGCGTCGGCCTGGGCCTGAATGTCGAAGATCAGCGCGCCGTCGCGCAGGGTGATCCGGGCGCGGATGGTTATGGCGCCGGGAAAGCCCATGTCCCCGTCCGGCAGGGCCAGCGACAAGGTGGCGCTGTCGTGGCAGGCCTCCTCGACCTGCCACAGATGCCAGTTGGTTCCGCGCGATCCGCCGTGCAGCGTGTGGCGGTCTTTGAAGTTGGGATCGGTCCGGTATTCCTGCCCGTCCAGCATGAAGCGCGCATTGCCAAGTCGGTTGGCGAAGCGCCCGACGATCGCGCCCATGTAGATCCCGTCGCCCAGGTAATCCGCCGGATCGGGGCAACCAAGGACCAGAGAATGATCGACGCCGTCCATCCGCAGATCCTGCACCGTCGCGCCCAGCGTCAGCACCTGCGCCGTCAGCCCGCCCCCGGTCAGCGTCAGGCGGTCGACCTTGCGCCCGTCGGGCAGGGTCCAGCCGCTCACAGGATCACCCGGGGTTCGGGACGCCCGGTCAGGCCGGTCTGCACCAGATAGGTCTTGCCTTGGGCCGGGTCGGGATCCTCGATCCCGTCGAAGGCGGTCGTCACCAGCAGGTCGGACAGATCCGCGCCGCCGAAGGAAGGACAGGATGATTGCCGCCCGCCCACGTCGAAGCGATGGGTCTGCTGCCCTTGGGCGTCAAAGCGGACCACCGCCCCCTGCCCCCAGATCGCGCAGCAAAAGCCCCCTTCGGCATCCGTGACCGCGCCGTCGGGCGACCAGTCCTGCACGGACAGGTCCAGGAAGACCTGCGGCTCGCCCACCGGCCAGCCATCCCCGTCCAGCCCCTGCCGCCAGACGATGCTGCGGTCGGTGTCCGAATAGTGCGCGGTTCCGCCATCGGGCGAGAAGCAGATCGCGTTCGGGATGGTGATGGGGTCCACCAGCCTGCGCACCTTGCCCCGGTAGAAGCGATAGATCGCGCCCAGGCCCGATTCGCCGTTCCGGCCCATCGTGCTGAACCAGAAGCCGCCCTGCGGGTCCGCGCGGCCGTCGTTCGACCGGGTGGCGGGGTTGTCTGCCTCGACCGCCGCGACATCCGTCAAGGCCCCGTCGGCCAGCGACATCACCGCCAGACCCGTTTCCGTGGCGATCAGCAGCCGGTCCCGGTCGATCCAGCCCGCAGCCGAGGCCATGCGGTCAAGGCGCCATTCCAGCGGCGATCCGTCCGCCTGTTGCGACAAAAGCCGCTTGCCCTTGATGTCGAACCAGAAGAACTGCTGGCGCTCGGGGTGCCAAAAGGCCCCCTCGCCCAACTGGCATTGGCGGTTGTCGTGGATCATCATGTTCCCCTTGTGGCTTCCTGGGCCAGCCGCATCTGCGACAGTTTCAGCAAGCCCTTTTGCAGCAGGATAAAGGCCAGCAGAAGGATCCCGATGACGATCTTGGTCCACCAGGACGACAGGCTGCCGTCGAAGACGATATAGGTCTGGATCAGCCCCATCGTCAGCACCCCCACGAAGGTCCCGAACATATAGCCCGCGCCCCCCGTCAGCAGCGTCCCGCCAATCACGACGGCGGCGATTGCCGTCAGTTCCGTCCCCACCGTCGCCAGCGAATAGCCCGATCCGGTATAGACCGAAAACACGATGCCCGACAGCCCTGCCATCGCGCCGGAAAAGGCATAGACCAGCACCGTCGTGCGCCCTTGCCGGACGCCCATCAGGCGCGCCGCGGCCTCGCCCCCGCCCAGGGCATAGACGGATGCACCGAAGCGGGTCTTGTGGGCCACGATCATGCCCAGGGCGAAGGTCAGGACCATCAGCACGCCGATCAGCGTCAGCCGCCCCTTGCCCGGCATCAGCCAATAGGCCCCTTGAAGCGCCTGATAGAACGGATGCTGGATCGGCACGGAATCGATGGACAGGATATAGGCCGCGCCGCGCGCCAGGAACATGCCCGCCAGCGTGACGATGAAGGCGGGCATGGCCAGCCGGTCGATCAGGAAGCCCATGCCAGCGCCGAAGGCGGTGGTCAGGACCAGCAGCATGGCGAAGACCGCCAGCGGATGCAGGCTGGTGTCGCGCAACAGGATCGCGATGAAGACGCCGGAAAAGGCGATGACCGACCCGACCGACAGGTCGATGCCGCCGGACAGGATCACCAGCGTCATGCCGACCGCGACAATGCCCAGATAGGCGTTGTCGGTCAGCAGGTTTCCGACGACCCGCGTGGACAGGATGTTCGGGAATTGCAGCCAGAAGACCAGATAGGCCAGCAGGAAGATCCCGACCGTGATGTAAAGCGGCAGCGCGCGGGTGTTCATGCCTGCCTCCGAAGCGTGGCGTCGCGGCTTGCGCGGTGGCTGTCGCGCCACAGGCGCCATTCGGCGCTGATGCGCGGCGATTGCAGGACCAGGATCACCAGCACCAGCCCCGCCTTGATGATCAGGTTGTATTCCGAGGGAAAGCCGATCAGGCGGATGCCGATGCTGATGGTGGTGATGATCAGCGCCCCGACGATCGAGGCGGCGATGGAAAAGCGCCCGCCCAGCAGCGAATTGCCCCCGATGACCACGGCCAGGATCGCGTCCAGTTCCAG
>JAPSIP010000107.1 GCA_031178645.1 Paracoccus sp. (in: a-proteobacteria)
CGACAAGGCGCGGATGCCATCCTCGACCGTGCCCAGGTATCGGTTCGCGCCGCCGAAGTCTCCGCCGGTCCACAAGTCGGCAAGCCGCACCCCCTCCATCCCCGGAAGGGGCAGGGGCCGTCCGGCCCCCGTCACGGCGGCCGTGACATGCAGTCCCAGGGCGATCCCGTTGTGCAGGATCGTCGGCAGCATCATCACCAGGATCAGCAGCGTTGCCCCTGCGTTGTTTCCCCACAGGGGCGGGCGGGGGCCATCGCCTTCGCGCAGGATACGACCAGCCGCGACGATTGCGGCGGCGTGCAGGGCAAGGATGCCCCACCGCTGTTCGTTGTGGTTGATGATCCAGAAGCCGCCCAAGGCGCAAAGGATGAAGAACAGCGCGTAGCGAAGGCTCCACCGCCGCCACAGGGAGATGCCTGCGACCAGGCCCAGAAGCACGTAGTCGGTGAAGCTGACAAGGACGTGGTCGATAATGTCGCCCCAGCTTCCCCGAAGAAGCCCCCCGGCGTCCCAGGCCATCCCGGTGGCCTGCAGGTATCCCGGCAGGCCGCCCCAGATCAGCGCCGTGACAAGCGTGCCCAGACCCGCGCCCAGCAGCGCGAGCGCCGCCCATGCCCGCTGTCGCCGGTCGCACAGGATGAAGGCCAGGACCGCAACGGCCGCCAGACCATAGGTCAGCCGGACATGGATCATCGCAAGGGCAAGGATCGCAGCCATCGCCGCATCGCGCCTGTCCATCCCCGACTGCAGAGGGGGCAGGACCATGACCAGCAGCAGCACAAGGGCCACCCAGCCGATCCGGTTGTGGAACTGGGCGAAGGACAGCGCGGTCATCGGCTCGCCCAGGTTCATCGGCGCGGCCAGCACAAGGACCAGAAAGGCGGCCGACAGCAGGGCCAGCACCGGATCCAGCCGCGAGGTCAGGACATGGGCCATGACCGGCGCAAGGACGACCAGCACGACCCCCATCGCCACTGGCAAGGCCGCGCCCCATCCGCCCAGCCATGCACCGAAGGCGGGCAGGTAATGGACCAGCGGCCCCTGCGCGGTGATGAAATCGCGCCCCGGCACCTGTCCCGACAGGACGCGGTTCGCCCCGTCCAGGATGTAAAACAGCTCGTCAAGCCCGCGCGTGGCCACCGTCTGCCCCGGCAGGACCAGCAGCAGGGCCGCCAGGACGGCCATGCCGACGATCAACCGGCCGGGACGGGCAAGGATCCCCTCCGCAGCAAGGCTGCCGGTGGCCAAGGGCTGCGCCATGTCAGAGCTTGAGCTTCTTGAAGATCGGCTCGGGGATGGCGCCGATCACCGACATCACCCCGCGCCAGACCGGACGGACATAGATCACGTCGCGGCCGCGCTTGCCCTCGGCTGCGGCAAGGATCGCTGCGCCCACCTCGGCGGGTTCGGCGGTCAGCAGACCGGGCAGCTTCATGCCCGCCGTCATCCGCGTTCGGACAAAGCCCGGCTTGACGGTAACCACGCGCAGGCCGCTGGGGGCCAAGCGGTTCCGCAGGCCGGACAGGAAGGCCGTGAACCCGGCCTTCGCAGCGCCATAGATGTAATTCGTGCCGCGCCCCCGATCGCCCGCCACCGAACTGACCCCGACAATCGCGCCCGACCCGCGAGCAAGGAAGCGATTGGCGAAATGCCCCAGCAGCAGGGCCGGCCCTTCGAAATTGGTGCGGAATACCATGGCGGCATGGTCGAACTCGACCTGCGCGCGTTCCTGGTCGCCCATCTCGCCCACCACGCAGACTACCGTATCCGGCAGGACCGGCAGGCTGTCCACGAAGCCCGGCATGGCGTCGCTGTGCAGGATATCAAGCGCATGGACCTGGACGCCCGCGCCGGTGCGCGTGGCGATGTCATCGGCGTTGCGTTGGGCCGATTGCACGTTGCGGGCGGCCAGAAGCACCTGCCATCCTGCCTCGGCATAGGCCATTGCCGTCGCGCGCCCGATATCCGAGGTCGCGCCGATCAGCAGCATCGTCTTGCGGTTCTCTGTCATATGCCAAGCCTGCTTGAAAGATGAGAGGCCATGTGGCCGGGGGCGCCGATGGCGCTGCGAAGGTCGTTGAAGCGTTGCAGGGCGGGATAGCCCGCCTCGAAGGTCTGGCGGGACTGCCTTGCGTCCTTCGCCAGATAAAGCCGTCCGCCTGCCGAGACGACGATCCGGTCGATCTGGTCCAGAAGGGCGAAGGTCTCATCGGTGACGCGCAGGTCAAGCGCCAGCGTATATCCCGGCATGGGAAAGGACATGAGGCTGCCCCCTGCCCCCATCTTCTTCAGCACCGCCAGGAAGGATGCCTTGCCCGACCGGGTGATGCGGTCCAGGATCTCGGCCAGGGCCGCATGGGCGGTGGCGGGCGGCACCACGCATTGATGCTGCAGAAAGCCCCGGCGGCCATAGATCCGGTTCCACCTGTCCACCCCGTCCAGCGGGAAGAAATAGGGATGCCAGTGGGTCAGGAAGGGCTTGTCGCCGTTCCTGGCGCCGCGCCGGAAGTAAAGTTCGTTGAAGGCCGCGACCGAGACCTTGTTCAAGGTCATGGCGGGCAGGTCGAAGGGAACGCCCAGCCGGCCGGGGCTGGCCAGCGGCAGCAGCGGGGCGTCGGGGCGTTCGGGCATCACTTCTTGCCGGGTTGCGTGTTCGCCCGCAAAGATCAGCGACCGCCCCAGCCCCGCGCCGCGGGCGACGCAGTCGATCCAGGCGACGGAATAGGTGGCCGCGTCGCTGTCATCCAGGGCCTGCAGCGCGCCAGCAAGATCCCTGGCGACGATGGTGCGTTGACGGATCCAGCCAGTCTCGACCGGCTTCATGCGGAAGGTCGCCTCGGTGATGATGCCGGTCAGGCCCATGCCGCCCACGGTGGCGCGGAACAGGTCGGCATTGTCCGAAGGCCCGCAGGTGACCGCCTGCCCGGATGGCAGGACAAGGGTCAGTTGTTCCAGATGGTCGCCGAAACTGCCGTCGCGGTGATGGTTCTTGCCGTGCACATCGGCCGCGATCATGCCGCCCACCGTCACCAGCTTCGTGCCCGGCACGACGGGCGGAAAGAAGCCGCGCGGCAGGAAGGCCGCCAGGATGTCGGACAGCAGCACGCCCGCCTCGACCGTCAGGTGCCCGCTTTGCGGATCGAAGGCCTTCATCCGGTCCAGTCCAAGCGCGCCCAGCGTCAGCCTTGTCCCGATGGCCGCGTCTCCGTAGGCCCGCCCGTTGCCGCGCCCGATGATGCCGCGGCTTGCCGCCACAAGGCGGGGCACCGCTAGGGGGTCGCCCAGGCGGCGGGTTTCGCTTTCGAAACGCGGATATCTTCCCCAACCCTCCAGCAGCATCAGGCGGCAGCCGCCTGAAAGACGAAGCGGCGATCAAGCGCGAATTTCGCGGCATAGCCGATGGCAAGCCCGATCGCGCCGCCAACGTATTTGGCAAGGTCTGTCTGCCAGATCATCCAGAACGCGATCTCGAACCCCCAGAACACGATGGTCGTCAGCACGCTGAAGGCGGCGTAAAGCGTCACCTTGCGCGCCTCGTCGCCGTGGCTGGTATAGCCGTCATAAAAGACCCATTTCTTGTCCAGCACATACTTGACCGCGAAACCCGCAGCCGTGCCTGCCAGGATGGACAGGCCCAGCGGCGCCACGCGGATAACGGCTTCCTGCGTCGCAAAGTTCACCAGCGTCGAGACGATCGCGAAAAGGACATAGCGAAAGGCGATGGTCATGCGACGTTGCTCCATTCGAACCGCGGCCCCGCGTCGACCGCGCTGCTTGTCACCACGGATCACGCCCCCGCGAACATGACCAGGCCGATCAGGGCGCCGCAGATCATGCTGGCCTTGTCCCTGGTCGCGAATGCCACAGGATCGTCATCCATGACCCTACGATGCGCAAGCATCAGCATCCGCGCAATCCAGTAGGTCAGGATCGGCGCCGCCAGCCACAGGACCTGGGGCGTGCTGTAGAGCAGCGTCATGCTTTCGTTCGAGACATAAAGGATGAACACGGTCACCGCGTTGAACCCGGACGCTGCCGCCAGCATCATCACCAGGTCGGCATCGGTGTTGCGATAGCCCCGGCTGCTGCTGTCGGGCAGATGCGCATCCAGCCGCGCGGCCAGTTCCACGAACCGCTTGATCAGCGCCAGCGACAGGAACAGCGCCATCGAAAAGGCCAGAAGCCAGGCCGAGACGGTCACGCCCAGAACCACCGCGCCGCCGATGACGCGCAGGGTGTAAAGGCCCGCAAGCGACAGGACATCAAGCAGCGCCTTGCGCTTCAGCAGGAAGGAATAGGTGGTGGTCAGCACGTAATAGGTCACCAGGATGCCCAGGAACGGCAACGAGATGGCGGCCGCCAGACCCATCGACAGGGCCAGCAGCACCGGCATCGCCACAAGCGCCTGCGCCAGCGGGATCGTTCCCTTGGCCAGGGGGCGGTTGCATTTCGTCCGGTGCTTCCTGTCATCCTGCAGATCGACCAGGTCGTTCAGGATATAGACGCTGGATGCGCAGAGCGAAAAGGCCACGAAAGCCAGGAAGACCTGAAGAAAGGCCATCAGTTCGAACGCATGGGCGGTGATCAGCGGAACGAACAGCAGGGCGTTCTTGGAATACTGGTGGGTGCGCGCCAGCTTGGCCCAGCTGCGCCAAGTGGGCCTTTCCCAGGACAGCACCTCGACATCGCGATGCGCACGTTTCAGATCCTGGTTCACGCGCCCGGATGTGCGGATCGCGATGGCCTTTCCGGCCTTGTCCCAGACCCGCAGATCCGCCGCGTCATTGCCGATATAGTCGAAGCCGCCTTCGCCAAAGGCCGCGACCAGCTTCTGCGCCTTGACCCGGCCGCCGCAATTCGTTTCGGCATCCGATGCGAAATAGCCCGCGAACAGGCCCAGGTGATCCGCGACCGCCTTGACCAGCCGTTCATGGCTGGCCGATGCCAGATAGACCTGCCGCCCCTGCGCGCGCGCCGCCCGGATGTAATCCAGCACCACGGGATCATAGGGCAGGGTGGAGGGGTCGAAATCGGCGTTCTCTGCCAGCTTGTGCTTCAGCGCGGCCTTGCCCCCGGCCAGGGCGCCGACCATGCCGACCAGCGACAGGGGCTGCCGGCCCAGTGCGGCGAAGGCCGTCTCGATTAGCAGGTCCGACCGGATCAGCGTCCCGTCCAGATCCACGGCCAGCGGCCGTCCCGTGGCGGGTTGTTCCTGCCGCCGGGCAAGGGCCAGGGTGCGGCCGCCCGGATCGTTCGGATGGCGGCGGTGATCCTCGTCGTGCCGAACCCGGGGATGCCCTGGAAACAGCGCAACAGATTCGTGTTTGGTATCCGTTACTTTCATCTTGCTCGCTTCTGTTCGGGCACATCGTCGGGGGACGGTGGGCATGTGCTGCGGCGCGGACCCCGCATGTCAGGGCCGCCGGATGTCATCACGTTCGTCACGCGGCCCATCCGGCCCGCCGGTCGCGGGCAGAAGGCTGCCATGTCTGCAGACGACCTTTGCAAGCCCGTTTCCTGGGTTGGGTCGCCATCTCGCGCTCCTTCTTCAGGCGGAGCGGTAAAAGGGTTGTTCCCGGCCGGGCGACGGCCCGCGCATCTGTCTGCGCGCCGGATCGCGCCGTTCCAGGGAACGGGCAGCACGAAGACCCTTGGGCAGGGCGTCGGGGGCGGGAATGCTCATTGCCTGTCTCTTATTGTGGAACCGCCTCGCAAGAGACCCGTCCCTGGCCGATCACGCAGGATGAACCGCGACAGCGGGCATCTGTTCCACCGGCGGCATGGAACAAAGGTTAATCGCACGGTGCGGTGACGGGATCCGCCCCGCCTGCGGGGCGATGGAACGCGTCCTGCAGCAGGTTGTTGGGTTCTCAGCGGCAGGAGGATCAGCCATGACCCGTGTGACATTCAGCATCGACGATCTGGGCCCGTTCGACGGATCGGTCCGATACGGAA
>JAPSIP010000108.1:0-4227 GCA_031178645.1 Paracoccus sp. (in: a-proteobacteria)
CCCGCGATCCACGGAGGCGTCACGGCAGCCTTTCTGGAAACCGCCGCGATCATCGAACTGGCCTGGACCGCCATGTGGGAGGATCTGGAATCCGGCCGCATCGTGCCGGATGCTGCCGTCACCGACAGCCTGCCGCGCCTGCCCAAGACCATCGACTTCACCGTCGATTATCTTCGCAGCGGCCTGCCGCGCGATGCCTATGCCCGCGCCAGGGTGGTGCGGTCGGGGCGTCGCTATGCCAGCGTTCAGGTCGAAGCCTGGCAGGACAACCGCGCCCGCCTTCTCGCGCAGGCGACGGGGCATTTCCTGATGCCGCAGGGCTGACATGGCGGATGTCCAGGTGGCGGCGCTGACGCATCGGCGGGTGCTGGCGATCGCGCTGCCGATCGTCCTGTCGAACGCGACCGTGCCGCTGCTGGGGCTGGTCGATACCGGCGTGGTGGGCCAGCTTGGCCGGCCCGAGCCGATCGGCGCGGTGGCCATCGGCGCGGTGATCCTGACCTCGATCTACTGGATCTTCGGGTTCCTGCGCATGGGCACCTCGGGCCTTGTCGCGCAAAGCTTTGGGGCGGGGGATGCGGCCGAAACGGGCGCCCATCTGCTGCGCGGGCTGGCGATTGCCGCCGTGGCGGGGGTGGTCTTCATCCTGCTGCAAGGCCCGGTCTTAGGCGCGGCCTTTCGGATCGCCCCCACCTCGGCCGCCGTCGAAGGCTTGGCGCGCGACTATCTGGGCATCCGCATCTGGGGCGCCCCCGCCACAATCGCGCTTTACGCCATCACCGGCTGGCTGATCGCGGTCGAGCGGGCAAGGGCCGTCCTGCTGCTGCAACTTGTCCAGAACGGGATGAACGTGATCCTGTCGGTCTGGTTCGTCCTTGGGCTGGACCTGGGTGTGCCGGGCGTGGCCTGGGCGACGCTGCTGTCGGAATGGTGCGGGCTGGGGATCGGGCTGTGGATGGCGCGGCGGGCCATCGGGCAGGGGATGCGGGCGGCGGGCCTGTTCGGGCGCGACCGGCTGGTCCGGCTGGCGCGGGTCAACAGCGACATCATGATCCGGTCGGTCCTGCTGCAGGCCAGCTTCACCAGCTTCGTCTTCCTGGGGGCCGGGCAGGGGGACGTGACGCTGGCCGCCAACCAGGTGCTGCTGCAGTTCCTGTCGATCATCGCCTATGCCTTGGACGGCTTTGCCTTTGCCGCCGAAAGCCTGGTCGGGCAGGCGGTGGGCGCCCGTCGCCCCGACGGGGTTCGCCGTGCTTCCTGCCTGACTTCGGCCTGGGGGATCGGCGGGGCGGTGACGCTGGCGGTCGTCTTCTGGTTGGGGGGCGGGGCGATCATCGACCTGCTGACCACCTCGCCCCAGGTGCGGGCCGAGGCGCGGGTTTATCTGGTCTGGGTGGGTCTTGCACCGCTGATCGGGGTGGCCGCCTGGATGCTGGACGGCATCTTCATCGGCGCAACGCTGACCCGCGACATGCGGATGGCAATGATCTGGTCCACGCTGGTCTTCCTGGCGGCTGTCCTGGTGCTACCGCCGATCTGGGGAAACCACGGGCTTTGGGCGGCCCTGATGGCCCTGAACCTGTCGCGCGGCATCACCATGGCCCTGCGCTATCCGCGCGCCGAAACATCCGCCATGCCGGCATGAAAAAAGGGGACCGCCCGGCCCCCTTCCTGCCGCGATCAGCGCCCGGTCACTGGCCTTCGTCCACGATCTGCTTGCGCGCAACTTCGATCAACTCTGCCATCTTGGCGCGGATCTCCGATTCGCCCGCCTTGCCTTCCAGGTCGGCAGCCAGCTTGCGATACACGTCATCATCGCCCGGCTCCTCGAAGTCCGAGGTGACCACGGCCAGCGCATAGGCACGCGCATCGTCGCCGGTCTTGCCCAGAAGGCCTGCGGCCCATTCGCCCAGAAGGCGGTTGCGCCGGGCATCGGCCTTGAAGCGCAGGTTGGCGTCATGGGCGAACTTGTTCTCGTAACCGCGCTCGCGGTCGTCGAAGGTGGTCATCATGGCCTCCGTGTTGTCTTGGGACCGATGTTAGTCCGCGCGCGGCCGCTTGCAAGCCTCTCGTATTGCCCCCGGGGCCGCTTGTGGGGTAAGGCGCATGGGATAAGGGACATGCGAAAGGACGCCCGTCATGGCACCGCGCCGGAAGAAAGTCTATGAAGGCAAGGCGAAGATCCTGTACGAAGGCACCGAGCCCGGCACGCTGGTCCAGTACTTCAAGGACGACGCGACCGCCTTCAACGCGCAAAAGAAGGCCGTGATCGAAGGCAAGGGCGTCCTGAACAACCGCCTGTCCGAATTCTTCATGAACGGGCTGACGAATATCGGCGTCCCCAACCACTTCATCCGCCGCATCAACATGCGCGAGCAACTGATCCGCCAGGTGGAGATCGTGCCCCTGGAAGTGATCGTGCGCAATTTTGCCGCAGGCTCGATCTCCAAGCGCCTGGGGCTTGAGGAGGGCACGCTGCTGCCGCGCCCCATCGTCGAATACAGCTTCAAGAACGACGAGCTGGGCGACCCGATGGTGTCCGAGGAATACATCATCGCCTTCGGCTGGGCGACCCAGCAGGATCTGGACGACATCGTCAGCCTCGCGCTGCGCGTGAACGACTTCCTGTCGGGTGTCTTCTACGGCGTCGGCATCAAGCTGATCGACTTCAAGATCGAGATCGGCCGCATCTGGGACAACGACTTCATGCGCCTGATCGTCGCCGACGAAATCAGCCCCGACAGTTGCCGGTTGTGGGACATGAAGACCGGCCAGAAGCTGGACAAGGACGTGTTCCGCCGCGACCTGGGCAACCTGACCGACGCCTATACCGAGGTTGCGCGCCGCCTGGGCCTGATGCCCGCGAACACCACCAGCCTGAAACCGACCGCGATCAACTGAGAAGGACCGCCCGATGAAAGCCCGTGTGACGATCATGTTGAAGGACGGCGTCCTCGACCCCCAGGGCGAGGCGATCCGCCACGCGCTTGGCGGGCTGGGCCATCAGGGCGTCGCGGGCGTGCGCCAGGGCAAGCTGATCGAACTGGACCTGGAGGCCAGTGATCCCGAGACCGCCAAGGTCGAGGTCGCGCGGATGTGCGAGGGCCTGCTGGCCAATACGGTGATCGAGAAATACTCGGTCGAGATCGTCTGACGCAGCGGCAACCTGCGTTTATCGTCAGGTTGCCCCGCAGACCCCGTTGCAAAAGCGCCGGGATTATCGCCCAATGCGCCGATGATGAACGATAAAGCCGCACGAAACCCTGCTGCGCCCGACGCGGCCCCCGTGATCCGGATCGAGGGGTTGCACAAGGCCTATGGCCAGATCGAGGTGTTGAAGGGCGTGTCCCTGGCCGCGCCGCGCGGCCATGTCGTCAGCCTTATCGGGTCCTCGGGGTCCGGCAAGTCCACGCTGCTGCGCTGCTGCAACCTGCTGGAAAACAGCCAGGCCGGAGAGATCAGCTTTGAAGGCGAGGCCGTGCGCTGGAAGGGGCAGGGCATGGCCCGCGTGCCCGCCGACCGCGCCCAGGTGATGCGGTTCCGCACCAACCTGTCGATGGTCTTCCAGCAGTTCAACCTGTGGTCCCACATGACCATCCTGCAGAACGTCATGGAAGCCCCCGTCACGGTCCTGCGCGAAGATCGCGCGGCGGTCGAGGCCCGTGCCCGGATGCTGCTGGACAAGGTCGGCATCGGCGACAAGGCAGACGCCTGGCCCGCGCAGCTTTCGGGCGGCCAGCAACAGCGCGCCGCCATCGCCCGCGCCCTGTGCATGCAGCCCAAGGCGCTGCTGTTCGACGAACCCACAAGCGCGCTTGATCCCGAACTGCAGCAAGAGGTCGTGCGGGTCATCAAGGATCTGGCGGGGGAACACCGTACCATGATCATCGTGACCCATGACATGCGGCTGGCCGCCGATGTCAGCGATCATGTGGTGTTCCTGCACCAGGGCCTGATCGCCGAGGAAGGCCCGCCAGACCAGCTTTTCGGTGCGCCGAAGACCGACCGGCTGCGCCAGTTCCTCAGCGCCTCGATGGCGCACTGACAAAGACGACCAACAGGAGACGTAAGAATGAAGAAACTGCTGCTTGCCGCGACTGCCCTTGCCCTGACCGCCGGAATGGGCATGGCCCAGACCGTCCGCATGGGGACTGAGGGCGCCTATCCTCCGTACAACTTCATCAACGAGGCGGGCGAGGTCGCGGGCTTCGAGCGGGAACTGGGCGA
>JAPSIP010000108.1:4237-5921 GCA_031178645.1 Paracoccus sp. (in: a-proteobacteria)
GCCGGCGCGCGGAACTGGAATGCACCTGGGTCAAGAACGACTGGGATTCGATCATCCCGAACCTGGTGTCGTCGAACTATGACACGATCATGGCCGCGATGAGCATCAACGACGAACGCAAGGCCGTCATCGGTTTTACCCAGGACTATCTGCCGCCGGCGCCCTCGTCCTATGTCGCGCTGCAGGACGGCGTCGATCTGGAAGGCGGAGTGATCGCGGTGCAGACCGGGACCGTGCAGGCATCCCATATCGCGGAAACCGGCGCGACCATGCTGGAATTCCCCAACATCGACCAGGTCTTTGCCGCCGTCCGCAACGGCGAGGCTGACGCAGGCTTTGGCGACCACGAAGTGATGCGCCCCTTCGTCGAGGACAGCAACGATCTGGTCTTCGTGGGCGAACAGGTGAACCTGGACGAAGGCATCGGCGTGGGCGTGCGCCAGTCGGATACCGAACTTCGGGAAAAGCTGGACACGGCCATCACCGCCATGAAGGAAGACGGCAGCCTGAACGAGCTGATCAAGAAGCACTTCGGCGACGACGCGCAGACCTACGAATGATCTGACGGGCTGCGGGGCGACCCGTGGCCCTTACCGGGACGGATGATGTTTTCCTTTTGCAGCGACCCTTCGGTGCTGGACGGGCTTGCCTGGCTGTCGTGCTATCTGACGACGGGCACGCATATGTTGTTCTATGCCAGCTTCGGCGTGGTCCTGCTGCTGCTGGCGATCACCGCACCCATCGCTCTGCTGTTCGGCTACGGCGGCGCGATGGCGTCGCGGTCGCGGATCGCGCCGCTGCGGTGGTTCGGCAAGGTCTATACCTCGATGGTGCGGGGCGTGCCCGACATCGTGTTCTTCCTGTTCGTGCCCATCGCCCTGGACCAGGGCCTGGAATGGCTGCGGCATCAGGCATTGTGCGACAGCGACGCGCCGGTGCGCCAGGGCAACGACTTCGTCGTCTGCGCGGCGGCCAAGCTGCCCCTGTCCACCAGCCCGGAATGGGTCCATGACATCTATGCCATGACGCTGGCCGTGACCGCCTTCTCGGTCGTCTTCGGCGCCTTTGCGGCCAATGTGCTGTATGGCGCGATGCAGGCCGTTCCCCGCGCCCAATTGGAAACGGCCGAGGCCTATGGCATGACGCCCCGGCAGGTGGCGCGACGGGTCCTGGTTCCGCAGATGTGGACCTATGCGCTGCCCGGCCTGTCGAACCTGTGGATGATCCTGATCAAGGCGACGCCGCTGCTGTTCCTGCTGGGGATCGAGGACATCGTCTATTGGGCCCGCGAACTGGGCGGGGCCAAGACATCGTCCTTTGCCTATCCGCACCCCGACTGGCGGCTGTATTATTTCCTGGCCGTGCTGGTCTTCTATCTGCTGATGACCTGGGTATCGGAACGCGTCCTGGACCGGGTGATCCGCCGCCTGTCGGCTGGGCAGGCCACGATGGCGGGCGAGGCGCAGCGCAAGGCAGGTGCGCTATGAGTTGCGCGCAGACGATCCTGGACTATGGCCTGCGGTCGCTGGGGATGGGCGAACGGCTGCTGCCCCGCAGCGACTTCACGCTGTGCCAGCAGGTCACGCTGATCGGGTCGGGCCTGATCTGGAACCTGTATTTCGCCTTCTTCGCGCTGCTGTTCGGGTTCTTCCTGGCCACCGGCCTTGCCCTTGCCAAGACCAGC
>JAPSIP010000109.1 GCA_031178645.1 Paracoccus sp. (in: a-proteobacteria)
ATTTGCTGCAATGCAGCATAATGTTAGGGCCAACACCCACAGGAAAGCGCATATGACACAGAACGGAAATCTCCGCTATGCCGTTCTGGCCTTGGCGCTTGGCGCTTTTGCCATCGGCACCTCGGAATTCGCGGCAATGGGCCTCTTGCCTTACTTCGCCGGCGATCTGGGCATTACCGAGCCGGAGGCGGGTCATGTGATCAGCGCCTATGCCCTGGGCGTCGTGATCGGTGCGCCGCTGACGTCGGTCATGGGCGCGCGGCTGCCGCGCCGCCGGTATCTTGCCGCGCTGATGGCCTTCTATGGCGTGATGAACCTGCTGGCAGCGGTCCTACCGGGTCTTGCCGCGCTGACGGGGATGCGCTTTCTGGCGGGCCTTCCGCATGGCGGGTTCCTGGGTGTTGCGATGCTTTATGCAGCCGATGCGCTGCCGCGTGAACATCGGGCGCGGGGGGCGGCGCAGGTGGCGATGGGCCTGACCATCGCCAATGTGGTGGGCGTTCCCCTGGCCGGCTGGATGGGCCAAAGCATTGGCTGGCGGTGGGGCTTTGCGCTGCCGGGCGTGATCGCGCTGCTGTCGGCCTGGCTGATCCTGAAGGTCGCGCCCCGTGTCGGCGGAGACCCGAACGCGCGGCCCTTCGACGAACTGCAAGCCCTGCGCAATCCGCGCGTCTTGTGGCTGCTGGCCGTGGGCGCGATCGGCTTTGGCGGCTTCTTCGCCGTTTACGCCTTCCTGACAGCCGCCATGATCGCCACCACCCAGGCCCCAGCCTATGCGATCCCCCTGGCCTTGTGCGTCTTTGGCGTCGGCGGCACGCTTGGCACATGGGTCGCCGGCCGCATGACCGAACGCCTGGGCCAGATCCGGGCGGCCTATGTCAGCCTGGCGGCAATGGCCGTCACCCAGGGCTTTGCGTCCCTGGCCGTCGGGAACTGGCAGATGATGGTGCTGTCCTCGTTCCTGCTGGCGGCGGGCGCGGGGCTGGTGATCCCGTTGCAGACGCGGCTGATGGATGTCGCGGGCCGGGCGCAGAACATGGCCGCCGCCATGAACCACGCCGCCTTCAATGCGGCCAATGCGCTCGGGCCGTTCCTGGCGGGCATGGCGCTGACGGCGGGCTGGGGCTGGGCCTCCAGCGGCTATGTGGGCATCGGGCTTACGACTGCGGGGGCGGTGGTGCTGACGCTGGCAGTCTGGCATGATCGGGCAAGCGCGGCGGTGGCAGACTGCGCATGATCACCTGGCGCGAGGTCGAGGCGAACTCGCGCCGCCAGGTCACGAACAGCACGACCGCCGTTCCCAGCATCAGCGCCCAGGATCCGGCCAGCCAGGTCAGCGAGCCAAGCGCGAAATAAACGCTGCGCAGCCCTGCGTTGAAGCTGCGCGCGGCGGTGATGTTCAGATCCGCCGCCTGCATGGCCCGGTCGCGCGTCATCGGATCCCCCGGATCGTTCGGGACCGCCGCCATCATGATTGCGCAATACCCGAACAGGCGATGCGCCCAGACGAATTTCAGGAATGCGTTCACGACGAAGAACATCGTAACCAGCAGCTTCAATTCCCACAGGATCCCCCCCGCGCCTTCCAGGGCCAGTTCCTCGGCCAGGCCGCGCAATTGGTCGGTGTTGCCGATCAGCGCCAGGATGCCGCCGGTGGCGATCATGCAGGCGGACGCGAAGAACGCCGTCCCTTCGCGCAGGCTGGCAAGGATGTTGCCGTCGAAGATGCGCGGGTCGCGGGTGATGAAATGCAGCATCCATTCCCGCCGGAACCGCGTCATCAGCACCGAGACGGACGGCTTTCCTGCGGGCGGACGCTCGGTAAACCAGCCGATCCCGAACCAGATCGCGAACAGCAGGACAAGCGCCGCAAGATCGGGCAGCGACAGCGAGGCGGGCAGGGACAGAAGCAGATCCATGCCCCGTTCTAGCCCCGTTCACAGGTGGTTGAAAAGGCCGGGGCGGGGGTCTTGAACGGCCCCGGCGTGGCCCTAAATCAACCTTGCCGGCGGCCAGACAGGCGTCGGTGGACCGCCCGCCCGGCTACCGGGGGGCACAGACTGCATCGCTTGTGAAGGATGTGACCAATGCGCAACTTTGACCTGACCCCGCTTTACCGTGCCTCGGTCGGCTTTGACCGCCTGGCCGACGTGATGGACCGCGCCCTGTCGTCCGACGTCTCGGCGCCGACCTATCCGCCCTACAACATCGAAAAGACCGGCGAGGACGCTTATCGCATCTCGATCGCCGTGGCCGGCTTTGCCGCCGACGACCTGAATGTCGAGGTTCGTGACGGCGCCGTGATCGTCTCGGCCCGCAAGGCCGAGGAAGACGACGGCCGCACCTACCTGCATCGCGGCATCGCGACCCGCGCGTTCGAACGCAAGTTCACCCTTGCCGATCACGTGCGCGTCGATGGCGCCAGCCATCTGGATGGGATGCTGCATATCGACCTGGTCCGCGAGATCCCCGAGGCCTTGAAGCCCCGCCGGATCGAGATTGCGAAATCCGCGGCCAAGGTCGAACATCTGGACGCCTGAGGCACCCGGAAGGCTTCCGCTCCGTGAAGCCGAATGCCCGTCGGTCACCCGGCGGGCATTTCCTTTGCGTCGGCCCCTGGTCTGGCAAGGGATATCGGCACGAAAAACCACTTGCCCTCGTCAGGATTTCCACCGTTATATCCGACAGAACATAACCGTCGGAGTTTACTATGCCCCCCTTGCGCGGGACATTGGTCACCTGCCTTGCCCTGGCAACTGCGCCCCTTCCGGCAATGGCGGGGGATGTGACGGTCTTTGCCGCTGCCAGCCTGACCGATGCCCTTGACCGCGTTGCCCGGCAATGGTCGGCCGAGACCGGCAAGACTGCCGTCATCTCCTATGCAGGTTCGCCGGCCCTGGCCAAGCAGATCGGGGAAGGCGCCCCTGCCGACATCTTCATCTCGGCCAGTCCCGACTGGATGGACGAACTCGAAGCCTCGGGCGATATCCGGCCGGACACCCGCCGCAGCCTGTTGGGCAACAGCCTGGTGCTGATCGCGCACGGAACGGCCGAACCAGTGACGGTGGACGAGACGCTTGACCTGCCCGCGATGCTGAACGGCGGAAAGCTGTCCATGGCGATGGTCGACAGCGTTCCCGCAGGCATCTATGGCAAGGCGGCGCTGACCCGGCTGGGCCTGTGGGACAAGGTCGCGCCGATGGTCGCGCAGTCGGACAACGTCCGCACCGCCCTGGCCTTCGTTGCAAGAAACGAGGCGCCCTTAGGGATCGTCTATGCGACCGATGCGGCCGTGCAGGACAACGTGACCGTCATCGGCACCTTTCCCGCAGACAGCCACGACCCCATCATCTACCCGGCCGCGATCACGGCACAGTCAGACAGCGATCAGGCGCAGGCGTTCCTGGACTACCTGTCCTCGGCCCCCGCGCAGGCAATCTGGCGCGACTTCGGCTTCACCGTGCCCGAATGACCGGGGCTTGGGCGACCTCGCTTGGCCCCGCCGAATGGCAGGCGGTGCGGCTGTCGTTGCAGGTCGGCCTGGTCGCGACACTGGCCAGCCTGCCGCTGGGCGTCCTTGTCGCCTATGCCCTGGCCCGCTGGTCCTTCCCGGGCAAGCAGGTCCTGAACGGGATCGTCCACCTGCCGCTGATCCTGCCGCCGGTCGTGACAGGCTATCTGCTGCTGGTGTTCTTCGGGCGGCGCGGGCCGGCGGGGCAGTTCCTGGAC
This sequence comes from Paracoccus sp. (in: a-proteobacteria), assembly GCA_031178645.1. Lineage (GTDB taxonomy): Bacteria > Pseudomonadota > Alphaproteobacteria > Rhodobacterales > Rhodobacteraceae > Paracoccus. The sequence goes on from JAPSIP010000109.1 coordinate 3,730, forward strand.
CAGTGGTTCGGGATCGTCCTCTCCTTCCGCTGGACCGGTGCCGCCCTTGCCGCAGCGATCATGGCCTTTCCGCTGATGGTGCGGGCCATCCGCCTTGCCGTCGAGGCCGTTGACCCCAAGCTGGAACAGGCAGCCTCAACCCTTGGCGCCAATCCGGTGATGGTCTTCCTGACCGTAACATTTCCGCTGATCCTGCCGGGTGTCATTGCAGGCGCAATCCTGGCCTTCGCCAAGGCCATCGGAGAGTTCGGCGCCACCATCACCTTCGTGTCGAACATCCCGGGCCAGACGCAGACGCTGCCCTCGGCCATCTATGCCTTCCTTCAGGTGCCGGGGGGCGAGGGGGCGGCGGCGCGGCTGGTCATGATCTCGATCGCCATCGCCATGACGGCGCTGCTGCTGTCTGAATACGTGGCCCGGCGCGTGGCCCGGCGGGTGTCGGGCGCATGACGCTGCAGGTCCGGCTGTCGCACAGGTTCGCGGGATTTGCCCTGGATGTGGACTTTCAGGCGCCGCCGGGACTGACGGTGCTGTTCGGACCGTCGGGGTCGGGAAAGACGACAGTGGTGAATGCCGTGGCGGGCCTGCTGCGTCCCGACAGCGGGCGGATCGCGGTGGGCGACTGGGTGCTGCTGGACAGCGCCGCCCGCCGCGCCTTGCCGCCCCACCGCCGCCGCCTGGGCTATGTCTTCCAGGAGGGGCGGCTGTTTCCCCACCTGTCGGTGCGCCAGAACCTGCTTTACGGCCGCTGGTTCGCCCCGCGCGGGGCGCCCGGTCCCGACCTGTCGCGGGTGGTCGATCTGCTGGGCATTGGCCCGTTGCTGAACCGCCGCCCCGGCGCGCTGTCAGGAGGCGAGAAAAGCCGCGTCGCCATTGGCCGCGCCCTTCTGGCCGCGCCCCGCCTGATCCTCGCCGACGAGCCTCTGGCCGCCTTGGACGAGGCCCGCAAGGCCGAGATCCTGCCCTATTTCGAGCGTCTGCGCGACGAGGGGGGCGTGCCGATCCTTTACGTCAGCCATGCCACGACCGAGGTCGCGCGCCTTGCCACAACGGTCGTCGCCTTGCGCGCGGGCCGGGTGATCGCGGCGGGTCCCCCCGGTCAGGTGCTGGGCGATGCGGGGGCGATGGGATCCGAAACGGCCTCGGTCCTTTCGGCACGGGTTGCCGCGCATGACGACGACGGCCTGACGCGGCTGGAGACGGCGGGCGGAGCGGTTTTCGTGGCCCGCCTGGCCGCCGCCCCCGGCACTGGGCTGCGCCTGCGGGTGGGGTCGCGCGACGTGATCCTGTCGCGGACCCGCCCCGAAGGGATCTCGGCCCTGAATATCCTGCAAGGCCATATCGTGGATATCGCGCCCGAGGACGGCCCGAATGTCCAGGTATCGCTTGCCCTGGGGCCGGACCGCCTGACAGCCCGCATCACCCGCCGCTCGGCCACCCAGATGGCCTTAGCGCCGGGTCAACTGTGTTACGCGATCCTCAAGACCGTTGCCGTGGCGCCAGAGGATCTGGGGCTGGCCTTGCCAGCGGGGCAGGGGACCAGGCTGTGACTCAGCCTTGCAGGGCAAGATGGTCAGGCTGCGGTGGTAGGCCCGGAGGGACTCGAACCCCCAACCAAGGCGTTATGAGCGCCCTGCTCTAACCATTGAGCTACAGGCCCAGCAGCCTGTCCGGGTTAATCGCAGGTCGGCCTTCGGTCAAGCGCCGATCACCGTTGCCCCTGTTGGCGGGCTGCGCTATCGGGTGCGCAGCATTCAGCCGGGGGTCGCCATGACGAAGAACGGGATCAGCTATCGCGATGCGGGCGTCGATATCGACGCGGGCAATGCGCTTGTGGAACGCATCAAGCCCGCTGCCGCAGCGACCGCGCGTCCCGGCGTGATGGACGCGCTTGGCGGCTTCGGCGCGCTGTTCGACCTTCGCGCGGCGGGCTATGACGACCCGGTTCTGGTCGCGGCCACGGACGGTGTCGGCACCAAGCTGCGCATCGCCATCGACACCGGCCACCTGGACTGGATCGGCCAGGATCTGGTCGCGATGTGCGTCAACGACCTGGTCTGCCAGGGGGCGGAACCCCTGTTCTTCCTGGACTATTTCGCGACCGGCAAGCTGTCCGTGGACGAAGGCGCGCGCGTGGTGGAAAGCATCGCGCGGGGCTGCAAGGCCGCAGGCTGCGCCCTGGTCGGCGACGA
>JAPSIP010000110.1 GCA_031178645.1 Paracoccus sp. (in: a-proteobacteria)
TCAGCAACTCGCCTTCCTCGAAGGGCTTGCCGAACATCTGCAGCCCCAGCGGCAGGCCCTGCTTGTCCAGGCCCACGGGCACCGCAATCCCCGGCAGCCCGGCCAGGTTCAGCGTGACGGTGAAGACGTCGTTCAGATACATCTGCACCGGGTCGCTGCTGTCCATGGCCCCGATCCCGAAGGCCGCCGTCGGCGTGGTCGGCGCAAGGATCGCGTCGATGCCTTGGGCAAAGGCGTTCTCGAAGTCGCGCTTGATCAGCGCACGGACCTTGCGGGCGCGGTTGTAATAGGCGTCATAGAAGCCCGCCGACAGCACATAGGTGCCGATCATCACGCGGCGCTGCACCTCAAGCCCGAAGCCCTCGGCGCGGGTCTTTTCATACATCTCGGTGATGCCGTCGCCCTGGCCCAGTCGGGCGCGGTGGCCATAGCGCACCCCGTCATAGCGGGCGAGGTTCGACGACGCTTCGGCAGGCGCGATCACGTAATAGGCGGGCAGCGCGTATTTCGTGTGCGGCAGGCTGATATCGACGATGTCGGCGCCTGCGTCGCGCAGCATTTCGGCGCCCTTGTGCCACAGGGCGTCGATTTCGGGGGGCATCCCGTCCACGCGGTATTCGCGCGGGATGCCGATGCGCTTGCCGCGGATGTCGCCGGTCAGCAGGGCTTCGTAATCCGGCACCGGGTGGTCGGCACTGGTCGAATCCTGCGGATCGACGGATGCCATCGCGCCCAGCATGATCGCCGCGTCGCGCACGGTCTTGGTCATCGGCCCCGCCTGGTCCAGCGACGACGCATAGGCGATCACGCCCCAGCGGCTGACCCGGCCATAGGTCGGCTTCAACCCGACGATGCCGGTGAAGGCCGCGGGCTGGCGGATGGATCCGCCGGTGTCCGTCCCGGTCGCGGCCAGGCACAGGTCAGCCGCCACCGCCGCCGCCGACCCGCCCGAGGATCCGCCCGGCGTCAACTGCCGGTCATCGACCTTCCAGGGGTTCACGGCGGGACCATAGCAACTGGATTCGTTGGCCGAACCCATCGCAAACTCGTCCTGGTTCAGCTTGCCCAGCATAACTGCGCCAGCGTTCCACAGGTTCTGCGTCACGGTCGATTCATATTCCGGCCGGAAGCCCTGGAGGATGCGGCTGGCGGCCTGGCTCGGCACGCCCTTGACGCAGAAGACGTCCTTGATGCCCAGGGGGATGCCCGTCAACGCGGTCGCATTGCCCGCCCTGATCCGGGCGTCCGCCGCCTGCGCCATGTCGCGGGCCATGTCGGGCGTGTGGTGGACAAAGGCGTTCAGCGCGCCTGCGGCGTCGATGGCCGAAAGGCAGGCCTCGGTCAGTTCGACGGCGGTGGTGTCGCCCTTGCGCAGCGCGTCGCGGGCGTCGGCGATGGTCAGGCTGTTCAGATCGGTCATTCCACCACCTTCGGCACGGCAAAGAAGCCCTCTCGCGCGTCGGGGGCGTTGGACAGGATCCTGTCGGCCATCTCTCCGGTGGTCACGACATCCTCGCGCCGTTTCAGGCGCATGGGGGTGACGCCGGTCATCGGCTCGATGCCGGTCACGTCCACTTCGTTCAGTTGTTCCATGAAATGCAGGATGCCGTTCAGTTCGCGCGCAAGCGCCGGCAGGGCGGCGTCATCGACCGCGATGCGCGCCAGATGCGCGACCTTGCGGGCCTGATCCTCGGTGATCGACATGGCGTTTCCTTTCGTTGGGCGCGGGTCTACAACCCCGGACGCGCCCCTGCAAGAACTGCGCAAAGGTCCGATGCAGCCGATCCTGTCCATCCTGCCCGTGATCGCGCTTGTGGCGCTTGGGCACCTGCTGCGCCGCTGGCGCATCATCGCCCCCGGAAGCTGGCCGGGGATCGAGCAGTTGGGCTTTCGCGTCCTGTTCCCGGCGATCCTGCTGGTGTCGATCTATCGCGCGGAACTGTCGGTGGGCGCGCTTGGCCGTTACCTGGGGGCGATGGCGGTGGCCTTTGCGCTGACGGGGGCGGTGGCGCTGCTGCTGCGCCGCCCGCTGGGCCTGGACAATCCGCGCGCGACATCGCTGTTCCAGGGGGCGCTGCGGTTCAATTCGCTGCTGATCCTGGCGGTGGCGGCGCAGGGGCTGGGGCCGGCGGCGCTTGGTGATCTGGCGGTGGCGCTGGCCTTCCTGATCCCGGCCTTCAACATCGCGGCCATCGTGGCGCTGACCCTGCTGCCGGGGGCAGACGCGATCCGTCCCGGCCCCGGCTCGATCCGCCGGATCGGGTCCGAGATCGCGCGCAACCCGCTGGTCCTGGGCTGCACGGCGGGGCTTTTGCTGAACCTGTCGGGTGTGGTCCTGCCGGACTGGGCGATGTCGCCGCTGGACTGGCTGGGCCAGGGCGCGCTTGCCCTGGGCCTGCTCAGCGTCGGCGCGGGGATCGAGTTGCGCCGCCTGTGGCAGACCGACGCCGCGATGTGGGCGGGCGTCGCGCTGCGCCTGGCGCTGTGTCCGGCGATCTTCCTTGCCTGCGCGCTGATCCTGTCGCTGCCGGGGGGCCAGATCGCGTCGGGGCTGCTGGCGACGGCGGCGCCGGGGGCCTCGGCGGGCTATATCCTGGCCCGGCAGATGGGCGGAGATGCCGAGTTCTTCGCCGACATCTTCACCTGGCAGACGGTTCTGGCGGCGGCCAGCCTGCCCCTTTGGCTGGCGGCGGCGCAGATGGTGCAGCCCTGATCACCCGCAGGTCGAGGTCGCGATCACCGGGAACAGCGTCACGGCACTTGCCACGGCGCCGATCCAGTTCCCGGCCCTGACCAGCATCGCCTGCCGCGCGTCGCCCGACGCCCGGTTCCAGCGGATCAAGGCCGCGTGCAGCGCCAGCCCCAGAAGCCAGGCCGCGATCATCGCCGGCGGATGCAGCGCGCCCAGGGGCGTGTCCCGGGTCGGCCAGTCCAGGCCGCAACCCAGCCCGTGCAGGCCATAGATCCCGGAAAACAGCGCCCCCCACAAGATCGGCCCGGCCAGCACCCTTGCCATCCAGATCATCAGCCGATCTCCTGCAGGGCAATGACGCCAAGGGACAGGGCCGAGGTTCCCAGCCAGAAGGCCTGGAACAACTGCCAGACCGGCGCCGCCCCCCGCCGCATGGTCGAGGTCCGGCCCTGCCGCGCATCCGCCAGGCTGCGCAGCGCCAGCATCAGCGTGACCACGCCGTGAAAGCCCGCATAGCCCAGCAGCGCCGCGCGCAGCGCATCACGCGCATGGCGGGTCGGGTCGTCGAATTGCCACGCCACCCCCGCCAACAGCAGCAATGCCAGCCCCGCCGCCGCAACGCCGGCCAAGGCTGCCAAGCGGCCCAGGGGGGCGGCCCGCTGCGCCTCGGCCAGCAGGCTGGCAACCAGGCCCAAGCCCATCACCAGCAGGGCGGCGGCCCCCGTCAGCAGCACGGGCCAGCCCAGCCCGCTTTCGGGCGGCGGCCAGTTCGGCGCGATGACCGTCAGGAAGGCAACCCCGAACAGCAGCGAGGCATAAAGCGTGGCATCCGCCACCAGCAGCGTCACCGTGCCGCTATAGGCCAGGGTGTTGCGCACCTGCCAGTGTTCGTGCAGCGCCAGGCCCGGCGCCACGGCCAGGGGTTCGGCGTCCCGCCTGCTGCCCATGAGGCCGCCCCATTGCCAGCCCGCCCACAGGATCAGCAGGATCGCCAGCGGCGTGGCCCAGTAAAGCCCCGCCAGCATCAGCAGGAAGAAACTGCCGACTGCTGCCGCCGTCCAGATCGGCAGACGGGTATTGCCCGGCAACACGGCCACATGGTCCGGGCGGCCGGTGCCGGGTTCGGTCACCAGCACCTCGCGCCGGTCGCGGGGGGCGCCGGGCAGCAGCCCCTCGCCCCGCGCCAGGGGCAGCGTCACGCTTGCATCGTGGCGGCCCGGCCCGGCCAGCGAGGCGAAGTTGTAGGACGGCGCGGGCAGCGCCATCGCCCAGTCCATCGTCTGCGCCTTCCACGGGTTGCGGTGGCTGCGCCGCCCGAACAGCCATTGCATCGCGATGTCCAGCACGAACAGCGCAAAGCCCACCGACATGACCATCCCCCCGATCGACGAGACCAGGTTCAGCCATTCCCATTCGGGATTGTCGGGATAGCGGTCGACCCTGCGCGGCATCCCCAGAAGGCCCGTCAGGTGCATGATGAAGAAGGTGCCGTGAAAGCCCAGGAAGATCAGCCAGAAGGCGGCCTCGCCCAGGGCGCGCACGCGAAAGCGGCCGCTGATCATCGGCATCCAGTAGGTGATCCCGGCCAGGATCGGAAAGACGAAGCCGCCGACCAGCACGTAATGCAGGTGCGCCACCACGAAATGCGTGTCATGGGCCTGCCAGTTGAAGGGCACCATCGCCAGCATCACGCCGGTCAGGCCGCCCATCACGAAGGTCGCGAAGAAGCCGATGACATGCAGCATCGGCAGGCGCAGTTCCACCCTGCCCGCCCACATCGTCCCGATCCAGGCAAAGATCTGGACCGAGGTCGGCACCGCCACAAGGGCCGACGCGGCCGAGAAGAAGGCAAGCGCCATATGCGGGATGCCCACGGTGAACATGTGATGCACCCACAGCCCGAAGGACAGGAACACCAGCCCCACGATGGCCGCGACGATGGCGCCATATCCCAGGATCCGGGTGCGGGCGAAGACCGGGATGATCGTGGACAGAACGCCCGCTGCGGGCAGGAAGATGATATAAACCTCGGGGTGGCCGAACAGCCAGAACAGGTGCTGCCACAGCATCGGGTCGCCGCCGCGCAACACGTCGAAGAAGGGCCAGTCGAAGGCGCGTTCCAGTTCCAGCAGGATGGACCCCAGGATTAGCGGCGGAAAGCCCACCAGCATCATCGCCGCCGTTCCCAGCATGTACCAGCCCATCAGAGGCATCCGCGTCAGCGCCATGCCCGCCGCGCGCAGGCGCAGGATCGTCACGATGATCTCGACCGCCGCAGCCATGGCCGAGATCTCGACGAAGGTCACGCCCAGCAGCCAGACATCGGCGCTGATGCCGGGCGTATAGGTCTTGCCCGACAGGGGCACATACATGAACCAGCCGCCATCCGGGGCCACGCCGAACAGCAGCGAGGACAGGATGATGATCCCCCCGAACAGATAGCACCAATAGCCAAGCGCCCCCAGCCGGGGAAAGGCCATGTCCCGCGCCCCCAGGATCTTGGGCAGAAGCCACATCGCCAATCCTTCCAGCATGGGAATGGCGAACAGGAACATCATGATGCTGCCGTGCATCGTGAAGATCTGGTTATACAGCTGCGTGTCCAGGAAGGCCCCGTCGCGGGTCGCAAGCTGCGCGCGGATCAGCATCGCCAGCACGCCGCCGATCGAGAAGAACAGGAAGGACGTCGCCATGAAGCGCAGCCCGATGGTGCCGTGATTGACCGAGGCGATGGAGCCGCGCCAGCCCGGCAGGTCGGACCAGATCCGATCCATCTGCCGGTGCAGCGGCAGGGCCTTCTGGGGCGGGTTCGACGCGATGGCGTGGGGGTCTTCGGTCATGGAAGGCTTTCGGCGGAAGCGAAGGGGGGCGGGTCGGCGGGGTCATAGACCACCACCTCGAAGCGCATTGCGGAATGGCCGATGCCGCAGAACTCGGCGCACAACCCTTCATGCGTGCCGGGCGCGTCGGCCATCAGGCGGTGGACGTTGCGGTGGCCGGGGATCGCGTCCATCTTGCCGCCAAGCTGCGGCACCCAAAAGGAATGGATCACGTCGCGGCTGGTCAGGACGATGTCGAAGGGCTGGCCTGCGGGGACATACAACACGCCCTCGGTCTGGACCGGGCCGTCCGGTCCCGGCTGGACGAAGCGCCAGCCCCATTGCTGCGCCTCGCCCTGGACCTGAAGGGTGCCGTCGTCGCGGGGGAACGGATCATCGCCCGCGACG
>JAPSIP010000111.1 GCA_031178645.1 Paracoccus sp. (in: a-proteobacteria)
CATCAAGCAGATCATCTGCATCAAGTGGGGCACGAAGTTCGGGCCGGAATACGTCAACCGCCTGCACGGCATGATCGCCCGCAACATCACGCCCCCCTTCCGGCTGTTCTGCTTCACCGACGATGGCAGCGGCCTGCATCCGGACATCGCAGTCCGGCCGCTGCCAGAGTTCGCTTATGAGGCGCCCGTCAGGACCAAGGGCAAATGGCCCAAGTCGCGGTTATGGGGCGATCTGGGCGACGTGACGGGCGTGGTGCTGTTTCTCGATCTGGATGTAATCGTCACCGGCAACCTGGACCCGTTCTTCACCTTCGGCGATCCTGATGACACGATCCTGGGCCGCAACCCGAACACCCCTTTCGAGAAACTGGGCCAGACTTCCGTCTATCGGATGCGCGTGGGCAAGCTGAAGCCGCTGCAGGACATCTTTCGCGCCGATCCACAGGCCGTGGCGGACCGGTACACATACGAACAGCGTTTCGTCACCCGCAACGCGCCCGGCGGCGTCAGGTTCTGGCCGCGCGGCTGGCTTGCGCATTTCCGGATGCACTCGGTCCCGCCCTTCCCGCTGAACTATATCCGCGAACCGAAGGTGCCGAAGAACAGCCGCATCGTGATCTTCGCGGGCAACCTCAACCCGCCCGATGCCATCGCCGGACGCTGGACCGAGGACGAGCAGCACCGCCCGCCGCTGGATCACCTGCGCGCGACCTTCGGCGGGCGGCGGGAAAGCCTGTCCAAGCATCTGCGACATTACCTGCTGCCCGCCTCATGGGTCAGGGATCTGTGGCGGGAATAGCATGGCCCTGCCCCGCGCGCCCACGGCTGTCAGACGCCATGGCGGCAGCCATTGGCCATAAGGTATCAGCCTTCGGCTTTCTGTAGGAGGCACTGAAACGCGCGATCTTTCCCCTGACAGGCTAGCAACTGGGCCAAGACGGGATCAATGTCACCGCGGAACTGGGATTGGCGGGAAATGTATCGGCTACGATGGACAGGAATGATGAGGCTGACGGCGGACTATCCGAAGGTCTGGCTTGCGGGATTTGCTTTGGCAGCGTGGCTTGCGGGCCAGGTCGCGCCGCATGGGTCTGATTGGCTGCCGGGCTGGGGCCTCGCCGGCGTGATGGCGGGACTGGCGCTGATGGGCTGGGCTGGGTGGACGATGCGGCAGGCGCGGACGACAGTCGATCCGCATGGCCAGCCGAACCAGCTTGTCACCTGGGGGCCGTTCCGCCTGTCCCGCAACCCGATCTATCTGGCTGATGCGCTGATCCTGGCGGGGCTCTGCCTGGTCTTCCACTCTCCGCTGGCCGCGCTGCCGCTGGTTGCGGGCTTCGTGGCGGTGATCTCGGCCCGCTTCATCCCGGCCGAGGAAGAACGCCTGGCCCATGCCTTTCCCGAGGCTTTCGCCCGGTACTGCCGACAGACGCGCCGCTGGCTGTAAAGGCGGCTTTCCCGCGTTGCATGACGGCGCGGCCCGCGCTAACAGCAGGCGACCTTAGGACAAGAGGATTTCATGTCGTCCCTCCTTCGCCCCGATCCCCTGAGACTTGGCATCGCCGGGCTTGGCACCGTCGGGATCGGTGTCGTCAAGATCGTCCAGAAACACGCCGACCTTCTGTCGCGCCGCACCGGCCGCCCCGTGGCGATCACCGCCATCTGCGCCCGCGACCGCATGAAGAACCGCGACGCCGACCTGTCCGCCTATCGCTGGGAAGACGACGCGATGGCCGTCGCCACCGCCGATGATGTGGATGTCTTCGTGGAACTGGTGGGCGGCGACAGCGGCATCGCCAAGGACAGCATCGAGGCAGCGCTGCGGTCGGGCAAGGACGTCGTGACCGCCAACAAGGCGCTGCTAGCCGTCCACGGGCAGGCGCTTGCCGAGCTGGCCGAAGGCCTGGGCCGGACCCTGCGCTTCGAGGCTGCGGTGGCGGGTGGCATCCCGGTCATCAAGGCGATGACGGAATCGCTGGCTGGGAACGAGATCCGCCGCGTCATGGGCGTGATGAACGGCACCTGCAACTATATCCTGACGCGGATGGAAAGCGCGGGCCTGCCCTACGAGGCCGTGTTCGAGGAAGCCCGGCAGTTGGGATATCTCGAGGCCGATCCGACGCTGGACGTGGGCGGCATCGACGCGGGCCACAAGCTGTCGATCCTGTCGTCGATCGCCTTTGGCACGCAGGTCAACTTCGATGCAGTCGAGATTGAGGGGATCGAGCGCGTCAGCATCGACGACATCCGCCGCGCCGCCGACATGGGCTACAAGATCAAGCTGCTGGGCGTGGCGCAGATGACCCCGCGCGGTCTGGAACAGCGCATGTCGCCCTGCCTGGTGCCTGCGGACAGCCCGCTGGGCCAGCTGGTGGGCGGCACGAACATGGTGGTGGTCGAAGGCGACAGCGTAGGCCAGATCGTGCTGCGCGGCGCGGGCGCGGGCGAGGGTCCGACCGCAAGCGCCGTCCTGTCCGACATCGTCGAGGTCGCCCGCGGCGTCCGCCTGCCGGTCTTCGGCCAGCCCGCGACATCGCTGAAGGCCGCCCAGCCCGCCCGGACCGCCGTTCCCGCAGCTTATTACCTGCGCCTGGAATTGCAGGACAAGCCGGGGGCGCTTGCCAAGGTCGCGACGGTGCTGGGCGATGCGGGCATTTCCATCGACCGGATGCGCCAATACGGCCAGCACAGCCCCGAGAGCGTCCCGGTCCTGGTCGTGACCCACAAGACCACGCCGGAAGCCATCGACTTTGCCATCGAAGCCCTGCCCCGGACCGGCGTCCTGGCAGGCGATCCGGTGGAGCTTCGGATCGAGGAAGTTTAAGGAAGAAAGGGGCGCTCGCGCCCCCTCTTGCCTCGGTCCCCGAGGCAATTCACCCCCGAGGATATTTCTGCACAGAAGATGAAGCCTCAGCCCCCCGCGATGATCCGCACATAGTTTCGCGTTTCGCGGTAAGGCGGGATCCCCTTGTACTTCTGTACCGCACCCGGCCCGGCATTATAGGCGGCGAGGGCAAGGCGCCAGTTGCCGAACTGGTTGTACATCATACGCAGATATCGCGCGCCGCCTTGCAGGTTCTGAACCGGGTCATGCGGGTTGACGCCCAGCTTGGCGGCGGTTCCCGGCATAAGCTGGGCCAGGCCCGTGGCACCCTTGTGCGACCGGGCGCGGGGGTTCCAGCCCGATTCCTGCTGCACCAGGCGCAGGAACAGATCCTCGGGGATGCCATAGCGGCGGGCGGCTTCGCGGGCGTGGGGAATGAAGTCGCTGCGCTTGCCGCGATAGGCAGGAATATTGGCGGAAAGCTGGATATCGACCGAGTTGTCGCCGCCGCTTCGTGCATTGGGGCGCAGGCGGGCCGATTGCTGATACTGGCCAGCCAGCCGCGAATCCATCAGCCGGGTCTGGCGGGCGAACTGCTCGGCCCGGGATTTGGACGAACTGCCCGACAGGCGAAGTCCTTCGGCCGCGGCAGGCAATGCAAGGCCTGCGATCACCATCGCGCACAGACCCGCCTTGATGGTAGGGATGATCTTCATGTCCCTGTCCCTCGTTGTTGTGGGTTTTGACGGGACTATACAGAAAAGCCGGCGCGTCGCCAGTCTCGCTTTTCGGACAGGTCGCACGCGGCGGCAAAGCGCGCATTGACATCGCGGATTTGCTTTTGCATCGCCCCAAGCCCTGCGCTAGACCGTCAGGCAAAGACACATTTGCAGGAAAACGTCATGGCAGGCAGCGTCAACAAGGTCATCCTGATCGGCAATCTGGGCCGCGACCCCGAAATCCGCACCTTCCAGAACGGCGGCAAGGTCGCGAACCTGCGGATCGCGACGTCGGAACAGTGGAAGGACCGCAACACGGGCGAGCGCAAGGAACGGACCGAATGGCACAGCGTCGCCATCATGTCCGAGGGCCTTGTGAACGTGGTCGAGCGGTTCCTGAAGAAGGGCAGCAAGGTCTATGTCGAGGGCCAGCTGGAAACCCGCAAATGGCAGGACCAGTCCGGCCAGGAGCGCTACACGACCGAGATCGTGCTGCGCGGCTTCAACGGCACGCTGCAGATGCTGGACGGCCGTGAGGGCGGCGGCGCGGGCGGTGGCGGGCGCGATAGCGGCGGCAGTTTCGGTGGCGGCTATGACGATTACGAAAAGGGTGGTTCGTCCCCGGCCGGCGGCAGCCAGGGTGGCGGCAGCCGCAGCGACTATGACGACGAAATCCCGTTCTGATAAGGCACGGGGCGCCCTAGCGGGCGTCCCGCAGCACTGCGGCCAGCGTATCGGCCTGCACATCGTCGCTGACGAAAGCCTCGCCGATGCCGCGCGCCAGAACAAAGCGCAGGCGGCCGTCCACCACCTTCTTGTCTTGCCCCATCAGCGCGATCAGCGCCGCATCGTCCAGCAAGGCGCCGGGAATGTCGCGCAGCGCGGCGGGCATCCCCATGTCACGAAGATGCGCCAGCACGCGCGACGGCGCCTCTTGGCTGCAAAGTCCCATGCGCGCGGACAGATCGAAGGCAAGCGCACAGCCGATCGCCACGCCTTCGCCATGCAGCAGCCGGTCGGAATAGCCGGTCGCGGATTCGAGCGCGTGGCCGAAGGTGTGGCCCAGGTTCAGAAGCGCCCGTTCGCCCTGTTCGGTTTCGTCCCGGGTGACGATCCCCGCCTTCATTGCCACCGAATGGGCGACCGCGTGCTGGCGCAGGGCCATGTCGTCGCGCAGGCGTGGGGCGTTTTCTTCCAGCCATTCGAAGAAATCCGCATCGCCCAGAAGCCCGTACTTCGCGACCTCTCCATAGCCTGCCAGAAAATCGCGAGGGCTTAGCGTGTCCAGCACCGCAATGTCGGCAAGCACCAGCGAGGGCTGGTGGAAGGCGCCGATCAGGTTCTTGCCATGCGGGCTGTTGATGCCGGTCTTGCCGCCGACGCTGCTGTCCACCTGCGCCAGAAGCGTGGTGGGGATCTGCACGAAGCGGACGCCCCGGCGCAGGATCGCCGCCGCAAACCCCACCAGATCGCCGATCACCCCGCCGCCTAGGGCAACCACGACGTCGCGCCGCTCGACGCGCTGTTCCAGCAGCCATTCGACGGTGCGCGTCAGGTAGGACCAGCTTTTCGTCGCCTCGCCCGCGGGCAGGACCAGCGCTTCGGACTGGATGCCCTCGGCCTTCAGGGCCGCCTGCAGGCGCGGCAGGTGCAGCCTGGCCACGGTGTCATCCGTGACGATGGCTAGGCGCGGGCGGCGAAGCAGGGGCGCGATCTCGGCCCCTGCCCGGCCGATCAGGCCGGGGCCGATGCGCACGTCATAGGCGCGATCGCCTAGGGGGACATGGACGGTGACGGGGTCGGCTTGGCTGGTCATGGCGTCTCGATCACAAGCTGGGGGTCTGCCGCGCGGATCGCGGCCAGAAGGCGGGTGGTGGCCGCATCGACGCTGTCGCCCGCGCGGGCGGGGAATGCCAATTCGGCCGTGGCATAGGTTGGGTTCCGTTCGGCCAGAAGGCGGGCCAGCGTGCCCCTGGGGTCGGCAGTCTTCAAAAGCGGCCGGGTGCTGCGCTGCCGGACGCGGTGCCACAGCGTTTCCAGGTCGCAATCCAGCCAGACGGACAGGCCGGACGCCCGGATCGCCGCGCGGTTGCGGTCCTGCATCCAGGCGCCCCCGCCGGTCGAGACGACGCGCGGCGATTCCTTCAGGATGCGCGCGATCACCTGCGCCTCGCGGTCGCGGAAGAAGGCCTCTCCGTCACGCGCGAAGATTTCGGAAATGGACATGGCGGCGGCGGTTTCAATCTCGACATCCGAATCGGTGAATGGGACATGCAGGCGGCGGGCCAGTTCCGACCCAAGCGCGGTCTTGCCTGCCCCCATCATTCCGATCAGCACGATATGGCGCCGCAGGCGC
>JAPSIP010000112.1 GCA_031178645.1 Paracoccus sp. (in: a-proteobacteria)
CTTTTTTTTCATCATGCTGCATCTGCAAACGGCCGCGCGGCAATGCTGGCCGGTTAAAGCCATGAGTCAGGAGGGGGGCGATGTTCCAAAAGTTTCTAGCCGGTAAAACCGCAGTCGTGACGGGTTCTAACTCTGGCATCGGGCTGGGGATCGCGCATCGCCTTGCCGCGGCCGGGGCCGATGTCGTCCTGAACAGCTTCACCGACCGGGACGAGGATCACGCCCTTGCTGACACGCTTGCTCGCGAACACGGCGTGAATGTGCGCTACATCCAAGCGGACATGTCGAAGGGCGACGAATGCCGTTCGCTGATCGCGCAGGCGGGCCGCTGCGACATCCTGGTCAACAACGCAGGCATCCAGCATGTCGCCGCCATCCAGGATTTCCCGGTCGAGAAGTGGGACGCGATCATCGCGATCAACCTGACCTCCGCCTTCCATACCACTGCGGCGGCCCTGCCGCTGATGCGGGCGGCTGGCTGGGGGCGGATCATCAACGTGGCATCTGCCCACGGCCTGACGGCAAGCGCCTATAAATCGGCCTATGTCGCGGCCAAGCACGGGATCGTCGGCTTTTCCAAGGTCACCGCGCTTGAAACCGCGAAAGAGCCGATCACCTGCAATGCCGTCTGCCCCGGCTATGTGCTGACCCCCCTGGTTGAGGCGCAGATCCCCGCCACCATGAAGGAATACGGCCTCAGCCGGGACGAGGTGATCCAGAAGGTCATGCTGGAGCGCCAGCCGTCCAAGGACTTCGTCACGGTCGAGCAACTGGGCGACACGACGGTCTTCCTGTGCAGCGATGCGGCGGCCCAGATCACCGGCACGGCCATCAGCGTCGACGGAGGCTGGACCGCCCTTTGAGGGCCGCCCAGCCCCGGCCTTTCAGGACAAGGCGTCCTCGATGGCGCGCAGGTCCGAATTGGTCAGGTTCTTGTCGATCTCCTTGCGCAGGCGGAACTGCAATTCCTTGTGATACCGCTTGCGCAGGATCCCCAAAGTCGAGGGATCGGCGATCACTGCAATGTCGTCCACCTTGTGCTTCAGGACCATCGCGTTCAGGTAATCCGCAAGCTGGGCCACGAAGGCCAGCGGATCCTCACCGCCGGGAAGGATCTCGGCCTCGGCTTCACCCGGTTGACGCTGATTCAAGCTTTCCGGCGTAACCTGCTCGCTTTCCTTCAGTTCCAGGCCATACTGGGCCTTGTTCCGGAACAGCCTTGCCGAATGACCATCGGCAACCACGACCAGTGCGTTTTGAGGCAGCATTCTTGTCTCCTGTTTCGGTGCTGCCTGTGAACGCGTGGTCGAAGGGGTCAGTTGCAGCTTTCGCAGAAACGCCTGATGCGGTCGATTGCCGTAACCAGTTGGTCGTCGCTGGTGGCATAGGAGATGCGGAAATGTGGCGAAAGGCCGAAAGCCGCGCCAAAGACCACCGCCACCCCGGTCTCGTCCAGGAGGGCGTTGGCAAAGGCCTGGTCATCGACGATTACAGTCCCGCCGCCCGAGGTCTTGCCGATCAGCCCCGCAATCGAGGGATAGACATAGAAGGCCCCCTGCGGGACGGGGCAGTCGATGCCTGGGCAGGCGTTCAGTCCCGCCACGACCAGGTCACGGCGGCGCTGAAAAACGGCACGGCTTTCGGTGATATAGTCCTGCGGGCCCGTCAACGCCGCCTCGGCCGCGTATTGGCTGATCGAGGAAGGGTTCGAGGTCGATTGCGACTGCAGCTTTGCCATTGCCTTGATAAGGCTTTCGGGCGCCGCGCCATAGCCGATCCGCCAGCCGGTCATGGCATAGGCCTTGCTGACCCCGTTCATGGTAAGCGTCCGATCCTTCAGCGCGGGTTCCACCTGGCCAGGGGTGACGAACTCGAAGCCGTCGAACACGAGGTGTTCATAGATGTCGTCGGACAGCACCCAGACCTGCGGATGGCGCATCAGCACATCCGTCAGAGCCTTCATCGCCGCGCGGTCATAGCCCGCCCCTGAAGGGTTGGAGGGGGAATTGAGGATCAGCCATTTCGTCCGCGGCGTGATCGCGGCTTCAAGCGCGTCTGGCGTCAGGCGGAAGCCCTGCTCCAGCCCGCATTCCACGATTACCGGCGTGCCGCCCCCCAGCAGCACCATGTCGGGATAGCTGACCCAGTAAGGCGCCGGGATGATGACCTCGTCCCCGTCATTCAGCGTGGCCATCAGCGCGTTGAACAGGATCTGCTTGCCGCCGGTGCCCACTGTTATCTGCGACGGCGCATAGTCCAGCCCGTTCTCGCGCAAGAACTTGTCGCAGATTGCCCGTTTCAGCGAAGGGGTGCCGTCGACCGCCGTATAGCGCGTGTGGCCCGCGTCGATTGCGGCCTTTGCGGCCTTGCGGATATGGGCGGGGGTGTCGAAGTCGGGTTCGCCCGCCGATAGGCTGATGATGTCGCGGCCCTGGGCGCGCAGTTCGGCCGCACGGGTCGTCATGGCAATCGTCGGCGATGGCTTGATGCGGTTCAGGCGGTCTGAGAACAGGTCCATGGCGGCCCTTCATGGTTTGAACGTCGTGCCTGCATGGCTTAGTCTGCGGCCCAAAGATCGGCAAGCGTGCCAGAAGGATGACAGAATGACCGAATCCGCCGAAACCCGTCTGCGCCGCCTCAAGATCCGCAGCTGGCGCAGGGGCATGAAAGAGATGGACCTGATCCTGGGCCATTTCGCCGACGGTCCGCTGGCCCTGCTGGATGGCACCGATCTTGAAGCCTATGAGGCCATGTTGAACGAAAACGACCAGGATCTGTACCTGTGGGTGACGGCGCGGATCAATGGCGGGACCAATCGCGGACCCGACGGCCTTGGCATGATCCTTGACCGGATTGCGGATCATGCCGCCGAACGGCTGAGGCCGGTTCGATAAAATTTTCCCCAATCTCTTGCGGAAGTTGCGTCGCATTAACTGAAGATTTTGGATTTTGCGGCAATGTCGGGTCATGACGAACAAATCAGGACCGCGAGACGCCATGATTTCCCCCGCGCCGCGCGATATGCGCCCCCAGGCCGATGTTCAGGCCCTGCCGGATCTGGCAGACACGACGGAAGCCTATCTCGAATCCCTCCAGCTTCTAGAGCGGCTGCACCGGCTGATGCTGGATTTGGTCAAGGACGAATTCGAACGCCTTGGCCAGCACGACCTGACCCCGGTTCAGGCGATGATTCTCTATAACCTCGGCGGGGCCGAGGTGTCGGCGGGCGAATTGCGGTCCCGCGGCATGTATCAGGGATCGAACGTCAGCTATAACCTGAAAAAGCTGGTGACGATGGGCTATGTCCACCACGAACGCAGCGACATGGACCGCCGCTCGGTCCGCGTTAAGCTGTCCGAGGAAGGGCAGGCGGTCCGCGACATGGTCCACCGCCTGTTCCTGCGCCATGCCGAGGGACTTGCAATGTCCGGCGTGCTGGAAGACCCGCCCCTTGAGCAGGTCAACCTGCAAAGCCGCCGGATCGAGCGGTTCTGGCTTGAGCAGATCCGCTACATCTACTGACGGCTAGATCTCTTACCAGTGGCCAGTATTTTCCATGCTGGCCCACGGTTCGGCCGGGGGCAGGTGGTCACCTTCCTGCAGCAGCTCGATCGACACGTTATCCGGGCTGCGCACAAAGGCCATGTGCCCGTCCCGCGGCGGACGGTTGATCGTGACGCCCGCGTCCATCAGATTCTGGCAGAGGTCGTAGATATTGCCGACGCGATAGGCGAGATGGCCGAAATGCCGGCTGTCCGACGGCAAGCCCTCGTCACCGTCCCAGTTGTAGGTGAGTTCGACCGGGCATTCCGGCTGGCCCGGAGGCGCCATGAAGACCAACGTGAAGCGGCCCTTGTCGTTGTCGATGCGGCGCGTTTCCTCCAGCCCCAGCAGCTTGAAGAATGCCATTGTCTTCTCCAGGTCGGCGACCCGGACCATCGTGTGCAGGTAACGCATGTTCATGAAAATCCTCCTGTCATGATCTATCGGCGGCGCAGGTATTCGAAGACGGTGCAGCGCGGTTCGTCGCCGCGCAGAAGGACCGAGCCGAGGCAATCCCAGCTTGTTTCGTCGAACCGGGGGAAAAAGGCATCGGCATCTTCGACGGCCAGATCCACCTCGGTCAACAGCAGCCGGTCGGCAAGCGGCATCATCGCGCGATAGATGCCCGCACCCCCGATGCCATAAACCCGGCGGTGGCCTGCGCGATGGGCGTGTTCAACGGCTGCCTCTGGCGTGGCATGGACATGCTCGGCCACGGACGCATCCGAGGATACCACCAGGTTCAGGCGGTTCTTCAGCGGCTTGAACGGCAGGCTTTCCCAGGTCCGGCGGCCCATGATGACTGCGCCGGCGGTGGTTTCACGCTGGAAGAAGGCCAAATCCTCGGGCGCGTGCCAGGGGATCGTGTTGTCCTTGCCGATGGCGCCGTTGCGGTCACGGGCTGCGATCAATGTCAGCATCGCCTAGACCGCCACCGGGGCCCTGATGGCCGGATCAGGGTCATAGTTCAGCACCTCGAAGTCGTCGAAGCGGAAATCGAAGATCGACCCGACCTCGCGCCGCAGCCGCAACTGGGGCAGGGGTTTGGGTATGCGTTCAAGTTGCGTCCGCACCTGCTCCAGATGGTTCGAATAGATATGCGCATCGCCGATGGAATGGACGAAATCGCCCGGCTCATAGCCCGTCACATGGGCCAGCATCACCTGCAGCAGCGCATAGGAGGCGATGTTGAAAGGCACGCCCAGGAACATGTCCGCCGACCGCTGGTAAAGCTGCAGATGCAGCTTGCCCCCCAGGATCCGCACCTGCCACAGCGTGTGGCAAGGCGGCAGGGCCATGTCCGGCACGTCGCCCGGGTTCCATGCAGACACGATCAGCCGGCGAGAATCCGGCGTCTTGCGGATCGCATCGACCAGGTCGGTGATCTGGTCAACATGGCCTGCGAAGAACAGGGGGCGCCCCTCGACGTCCAGGCCGCTGGGAACCAGCTTGGGGAAATGCCGCCACTGCCGGCCATAGACGGGGCCAAGGTCGCCGTTCTCGTCCGCCCATTCGTCCCAGATGGAAACGCCGTTCTGCTGCAGATAACGGATGTTTGTGTCGCCCGACAGGAACCACAGAAGCTCGTGGATGATCGACTTCAGGTGCAGCTTCTTGGTCGTGACCAGCGGAAAACCGTCGGCCAGAGGATAGCGGCACTGCAGCCCGAAATGGCTGATCGTGCCGGTCCCGGTCCGGTCGGTGCTTTCCTGCCCCTGTTCCAGGACCGTGCGCAGGGCGTCGTGATATTGCTGCATTTCAGACGTCCAGCTCTTCGGCGAAACGGGCATTTTCCTGGATGTATTCGAAGCGCAGTTCCGGCTTCTTGCCCATCAGGCGCTCGACCAGGTCGCCGGTCTCGCCCCCTTCGTCGTCGTCGATGCTGACCCGGATCAGCTTGCGCGTCTTGGGGTTCATGGTCGTGTCCTTCAGGTCCTTCGCGTCCATCTCGCCCAGGCCCTTGAAGCGTTGCACGTCGATCTTGCCGCGCCCGCCCAGGCCCTTGGCCAGCATCCGTTCCTTCTCGGCGTCGTCCGCCACATAGATCCGGTGCGCCCCCTGGGTCAGGCGGTAAAGCGGCGGGCAGGCCAGATAGAGGTGCCCCTTGTCGATCATCGGCCGCATCTGCGTAAAGAAGAAGGTCATCAGCAGGCTGGCGATATGCGCGCCGTCCACGTCGGCGTCGGTCATGATGATGATCTTGTCATAGCGCAGGTCATCGACCTTGAACTTGGATCCCATTCCTACGCCAAGTGCCTGACACAGATTGCTGATTTCCTGGTTAGCCCCCATCTTGGTCGAATCCGCGCCCAGCACGTTCAGGATCTTGCCCCGCAGCGGCAGC
>JAPSIP010000113.1 GCA_031178645.1 Paracoccus sp. (in: a-proteobacteria)
GACGAGGCGACCGAGGCGGTCAAGGCGACCTCGGGACACCTGTCCAGCCGGGCCAGCACGTCGCGCAGGGCCTGGCAATAGGACAGGCCTGTGGCGGTTGGGGTGACCTTGCGGGTCGTGCGGGTCAGCAGCCGGACGCCAAGATCGGCTTCCAGATCCGCCACATGCTTGCTGCACAGGCTGCGGGAAATGCCCATGCGCAATGCTGCGCCCGAAAAGCTGCCCTCGTCGATGACGCTGACAAAGGTGCGAAAAACGCTGATATCCATGCGCGCCACAATGCCTTGGCCCTGAACAAAGGAAAACCGCCCCGATCAGGGGCGGCCAAGATTTCCTGCCGAAAAACGGCGCGGTTCAGCGGATGTAGGTCGAACGCGGGCCGGGGGCCGAGAAGTCGCTGACGGTCAGGTCGGCGTCGGCCGCGACATGGGCGCGTTCCAGTTCCTTGGTGGTCATTACGTCCGAGGCCTTCACGGTGACGGCGTTGGCAGCAACGACCGGAGCGGTCGGCATGTCTGCGTCGGAATTGCCAGCGTTATAGCTGGCGGCCTGGGCTGCGCCGGTTGCAAGGATCAGGGCGGTCATGACGGTTGCGATGCGTTTCATGATGTGTCTCATTCATCTGTCGTTTCTATGACAGAGGATATAAGCCTCTGATTTCCCCACCATTAGACCAGGATCAATGTCTTCAGTGTTCGATGATCCTGCACAATCGCGAGGCCTTTCGTCATCTCAACCCCAGCATTTGCACCGCCGCCTGCACCTGATCCTGCACGGGAAGTGCCAGTTCCACGACCGCGCCATCCTCGTCCGGCCCCAGCGGCTCCAGCGTGGCCAGTTGCGAATCCAGCAGCTTCGGGGGGAAGAAGTGCCCCGCCCGGTGGTTCACCCGTTCGGCCAGCAACTCGCGCGTGCCGTGGATATGCAGAAAGCGGACCCGCGACCCGCCGCTGCGCAGGATGTCGCGATAGGACCGCTTAAGCGCCGAACAGCCCATCACAAGGCATTCGCCCCGCGCCTCGGCCGCCGCGATCTGGTCGGCCAGGGCCTGCAGCCAGGGCGCGCGGTCGCTGTCGTCCAAGGGGATCCCTTCCGCCATCTTGCGCAGGTTCGCGGCCGGGTGGAAGCTGTCGCCCTCGATGAAGGGCCAGCCCATCAGACCAGCCAAGGTGGTGCCGGTGGTGGTCTTGCCGCTGCCCGACACGCCCATGACGACGATGTGCTGCGGGGCGCTCATAGCAGCCACCATCCGATCAGCGCAAAGCCAAAGCCGATGCTGCCCAGCAGCGTCTCCATCACGGTCCAGGTCTTCAGCGTGGTCTTTTCGTCCATGTTCAGGAACCGGCCCACCAGCCAGAAGCCCGAATCGTTGAAGTGGCTGAGAACGGTCGCCCCGCCCGCGATGGCGATGACCAGGAAGCAGCGGTCCAGTTCCGACAGACCCGTCGTGGCCGCAACCGTCGGCGCGATCAGGCCCGCCGTGGTGGTCAGCGCCACCGTGGCCGACCCTTGGGCCACCCGCAGCGCAGTCGAGATGACAAAGGCCGCGACGATCAGCGGCAGGCCCACGGCTTCCAGGCTGCCCGCCAGGGCCTGGCCCATGCCGCTGGCGCGCAAGACGCCGCCGAACATGCCGCCCGCGCCGGTGACCAGGATGATCGCGCAGATCGGGCCAAGGGCGCGGTCCACGATCTTCTCGATCTCGCTGCGGGTGCGCCCGCGGCCCAGGATCGACATCGCGACCAGCAGGGTGATCAGCAGCGCGACGGGCGTCTGGCCCAGCAGGCGCATCGCGGTCACCCAACCGGCGTCCCCGTTCACGATGCCCATGGTGGCCAGGGTGTTCAGCCCGGTGTTCAGGAAGATCAGCCCCAAGGGCATCAGCAGGACCAGCATCACCTGGCCGAAGCTGGGCACGGGTCCAACCGTTTCGCCCGAAGTATCGGCCCCCAGCAGTTCGGGAACAGGGACCACGAAGCGTTTGCCCGCCCAAAGCCCGAACAGGTAGCTGCCCAGATACCAGGTCGGGATCGTGACGATCAGGCCCACGATCAGCAAAAGCCCGATATCCGCGCCCAGCAGGTCGCCTGCCGCGACCGGTCCGGGATGGGGCGGCACAAAGGCGTGCATCACCGCGAAGGCCCCCGCCGAGGGCAGGGCGTAGAGCAGGACCGAGCCGCCGAACCGCAGCGCGACGCTGAAGATGATCGGCAGCATCACCACAAGGCCCGCATCGAAAAAGATCGGGAAGCCGAACAGCAGCGAGGTGACGCCAAGCGCCAAGGGGGCGCGTTTCTCTCCGAACCCGGCGATCAGGCGGTCGGCCAGCACCTGCGCCCCGCCCGTCACCTCGAGCAGGCGGCCGATCATCGCGCCGAAACCGACCAGCAGCGCGACCGAGGCCAGCGTGCTGCCGAACCCTTGCAGCAGCACGTTCATCACCTCGTTCAGCGGGATCCCTGACACGAGGGCGGTGGCAAGGCTGACCAGCACCAGGGCGATAAAGGCGTGCATCTTCAGCCGCATGATCAGGAACAGCAGCAGAAGGATCGCAAGGGCTGCGATGACCAGCAGGGTGACCGTCCCGTAGACGGGCTCGATGGGCGTCATGAAAACCTCCCGAGGGCGTTAGCGCGATAAAGGCGCGCCCTTACAAGGATAATGGCAATTGCGTAAGCCACTTCATGGCAGAAAGTGCCGCAGTTGTGCAGCCATAAGCATGGCACGACCTTGCCTGGATGGTCATCCCGTTTGCGCCTGATGGGACAGGGGACGCTAGTCTTCGGCCAGGATATCGACGCTGTGACTGGTCGACTGGCCCCCGGCCAGCCGCGTGGATCCGGTGACGGGGGCCACATCGCCGTAATCGCGGCCATAGCCGATGGTGACGTGATCGGCGCCCACGAAGCAGGCATTGGTGGGATCGTATTCGCACCAGCCCGCCTCGGCTCCGGTCCAGGCGCGGACCCAGGCGTGCATGGCATCGGCCCCTTCCAGCCGGGGCTTGCCGGGCGGGGGGACCGTGCGCAGGAAGCCCGAAACATAGGCCGCCGGAATACCGAAGCTGCGCAGGCCCGAGACCATGATCTGCGAAAAATCCTGGCAAACCCCGTGCCGACCGGCAAAGGCTGCGGCGACGGGCGTGTCCACCTCGGTCGCGCGGGCGTCGAAGCGCATGTGGTCGTGGATGGCAAGCCCCAGGCATTCCACCGCCTCGCGCATGGTGGCGGCGGTGGCGCAGGCCTTGCGGGTGAAATCGGCAATCGGACCTACCTGCGGGATCCGGGGCGAGGGGCGCAGGAAATGGTGGGGCGAGTGGGGACCAAGATCGGTGACCTCGTCCAGGTCGGCCCGCAGCCCGTCCAGCGTGGCGGACAGGTCCAGTTCCGTTTCATCCTCGAGCCGCAGCACCCGGCCCGCCATGTCGAAGCGCACCTGCGTCAGCCCGGCGGGCAGGACAAGCTGCGTGACCTCGTTCCCGAAGAAATCCGTGAAGGTGCTGCGTTCCGTGGGTTTCGGAGTGATGGTGATGCTGGCCTGCTGGACCTCTTGCAGGCCGGGCAAGTCGGCGGGGCTGATGCGCAGAAGCTGCCGCCCCGCGCCGGTGGGGCGGGCGAAGTCGTATCCGATGGACAGGCGCAGGCGATACAGCATCAGTGGAAATAGGTGGTTGTCAGAACGTCGGACAGGCTGGCGATGCGGCCCCGCAACGCCCACAAGGCCTCGGTCGTCAGCGTCTCGGGATCGGCGGTGGCAAGATCGGTGTGCAGCCGCAGCGCGTCGCCGGCCAAGGGCGACAGCGCGCCGTGGTCGTTGGCCGCGGGCAGCATGTCCACCTGTTCGCGCAAGCCGTCGATCTGGTGGCGCAGCGCGCGCGGGTTCAGCGGGTCCAGGACCAGCAGGTCGATCACCGAAGCCCTGGAAGCGTTAAGCGTGAAGCGCCGGCGATGGGTCAGCACGCTGTCGCCCACCTCGATCGCCAGATCCAGGGCGCCTTCCGGGGCGTCCAGGTCGCACAGCACCGCCAGCAGCGCCGCCGTTCCCATTGCGCGTTCGTGCAGCCGGCCGATGGTCAGGAACCGCCAGCCGACGAAGCGGTACATGTTTTCATGCACAAGCCCCGAAATCCCCGCCAGCTTGCGCAGCAGCGCCGACAGCGCGCGGGCGGCCTCGTCGCCGGGCGAGACAGTGCGGGCCAGGCGCCGCGCGCTGCGGTCGATGTCATGCAAGGCGGACCAGGCATCGGGCGAAAAGCGGTCACGCACGCTGCCGGCGCTGCCGATGGCGGCGGCCAGGTTGTCCAGCAGCTTCTGCGGGATGGGATCGGGCGTGTCGATGCCGATGTGGCGCAGCAGCGGGTCGAAGCCCGCCAGCAGCGGCGCACCCGCAGCGCCCGCTTCGGCCATCCGCGTATGATAGGCGCGCATCAGGCGCACGATCCCCTCGGCCCGTTCGGCATAACGTCCCAGCCAGAACAGGTTGTCCGCCGCGCGTGCGGGCAGGCCGCCGGCCACCTGGCGCTTGTCGGCGCTGCCTGCCTGCCGGGCCAGGGTGATGACGGGAACCGGATCGCGGCCCACCACCCAGACATCCGCCGCTGCCCCGCCTTTCTGCATCGCAACGGCCGAGGCCTCGGATGCCGAGCCGATCCGCGCAAAACCGCCGGGCATCACGGCCCAGCCATCGGCGGTGCGGGCCAGATAGACGCGTAGGGTCATGGGGCGGGGGACCAGCTTGCCTTCCACAAGGGCAGGGGTCGTGGACAGGGTGACGGCCTCTTGCGCGACCAGGTCGCCGCGCTGCCGGGACAGGCGGCGGTCCAGTTCCTGGGGCGACAGGGTGACGGCGCGGGTCAGGTCATCAGCGGGATCGAAGGGCGGGTGGGTGGTCAAGGCATCCGCCAGAACCATCCGGCGTGGGCTTGACCGCACTGCCGCCCTGGCCGAGGCCGTGCCGCACCACCAGGTGGCGATGTTGGGCATGGCCAGCGGCGCGCCCACTAGGTCCGGGGCAAGCTGCGGCAGGAAGGCCATCAGCGCGCGCGTTTCAAGAACGCCCGAACCCAGCGAGTTGACCATTGTCACGGCCCCTGACCGGAGGGCCGCGACAATTCCGGGCGTGCCGATGCGCGATGTGGGGTTCAGTTCCAGCGGGTCGGCATATTGCCCGTCCAGCCTGCGCCACAGCACATCGACCTGGCGCATCCCCTGCACGGTGCGCACCATCAGCCGGTCGTTCGATACGCCCAGATCGTCCCCCTCCAGCAGCGTGAAGCCAAGGTAGCGGGCAATATAGGCGTGTTCGTAATAGGTTTCGTTCATCGGGCCGGGCGTCAGGATCGCCACCCGCCCGTCCCGTTCGCGCGACTGGGCCTGCAACGCGTCGCGGAAGTCGCGGAAGAAGCCTGCAAGACGATGGACGTTCCCGTCGGGATAAAGTTCGGAATAGGCCCGCGAAATGGCGACCCGGTTTTCCAGGGCATAACCAGCGCCCGAGGGTGCCTGAGTCCGGTCGGCCAGCACCCACCACTGACCGTCCGGGCCGCGTCCCAGCTCGAAGGCCAGGAAGTGCAGGAAATGCCCGCCGCGCGGCTTGATGCCGACCATCGGGCGCAGCCATTCGGGATTGCCCGCGACCAGCGTGGCAGGCAGCCGCCCCGAGGCCACCATCTCGTTCGGACCGTAAAGATCGGCCATCACCGCTTCCAGCAGGTCGGCCCGCTGGGTCAGGGCGCGGCCGATCCGGGCCCAGTCATCCTCGGCCAGAAGGACAGGGATATGGCTCAGCGGCCACGGGCGTTCCGTCGATTGGCCTTCGCCGTATTGGCGATAGAAGACGCCGCTATCCAGAAG
>JAPSIP010000114.1 GCA_031178645.1 Paracoccus sp. (in: a-proteobacteria)
TGCAGTTCACCGACATGCCGGTCCTGCCGGAACCCGCCTGATCACTTCGGCGCGGCATAGACCGCCGCCCAGAAGCGGGTCTTGCCGTCCGGCCCGATGGCCTGCCCGATGCCGTAATCGCGGACCTGCGGGATCATGATATTGGCAAGATGCCCGCTGGACGCGTTCCATTCCGTCAGGACGCGTTCCTGCGAGAATGGCCCGGCCGCGATGTTCTCGGCCGTGACGCGGGGGGCGTAACCCGCGGCCTTCACGCGCGGGCCGGGGCCGCTGGTCCTGCTGCCCAGATGGGTCATGCGGCCACGCTGCGCCATGTCGCAGGCGTGCTGCGCCGCCACCTGGGCCAGCACCGGATTGGCCTGGACGGGCGGCAAGCCCGCGCTGCGCCGCACCGCGTTGGTGGCTGCCGCGCCATGGCTGTTCTGGCTGGAACTGGTGGCAAGGCAGGTGGCCTGCCCCGCCGGCATCAGCTGCATGGCATGGGGATCGTTCTTGCCAACGCTGATATCAGGAGAGGTCTGCGCACAGGCGGCCAGGATGGCGCAACCAAGGGCGAGGATAGGCAATTTGATAAGGGATGTCATCGTGCTTCACCTTTGATGTTAGAGCGCATCTTACGGGTGAAAGTGTGAATGATTTAACAATGCACGGTTGTTATATAGCAGGACCGGCCGGAATAACCAGAGGGAACGCTTGCCTCAAGACCGCGTTTCTCACGAAATGATCAAGTTTCCATCAGCAAAGGATGAACCATGGCCATCTGGGACTTCGTGAAGGACGCCGGAAAATCGGTCTTCGGCAAGGCCGAGGCCGCCGAGGCCAAGCCTGCCCCCCAGCCCGAGGCGGCTGCGGCAAAGCCCGGTCAGGATCCGGAAACGACCCGCAAGGTCGCCGCGCTCAAGGCCGAGTTGCGGGCGCTGAACCTGGACAAGGATGACGTGCACCTGACGCTGCGCGGCGATACGGTGAAGATCGAAACCAAGGGCGCAGATCGCGAAACGCTTGAAAAACTGGTGCTGGCGGTCGGCAATATCGAAGGCATCGCCAAGGTCGAGGCCGACCTGCCCCAGGCCGAACAGGCGCCCCTGTTCCACACCGTCAAGAAGGGCGAAACGCTTTCGGCCATTGCCAAGGCCTATCTGGGCAATGCCAACAGATACAACGCGATCTTCGAGGCGAACCGCCCGATGCTGCTGGACCCGGACAAGATCTATCCGGGCCAGACCCTGCGCATTCCCCGGGAATGACCGGTGACGCGGCGTCCGGCCCGTCCTGACGCCGCGTCCTTTTCCGCCCTTTCGTCAAGACCCTTGCCCACTTTCCCGTCGTTGCCCCATTCTGGCCTCGATTGGGATCAGGAGGGTGATCCCGTGGGAGGGATCGATGACGCGTTTCAGCAGCTATGACGACCGCAATGCCTTGGAAGCAGCCATGCCTTACGAGGCCAGGGATTTGCCCGTCACACTCTACGGCTTCCTGGCCCGCACCGCCGAACGCTTTCCCGACCGGCCCGCGATCAGCTTCCAGCTTCTGGCCGATCCGAAAAGCCACGCCTCGACCCTGACCTGGCAGGATCTGCTGGAACGCGTCACGGAAACCGCGAACCTGTTCCGCAAGCTGGGCATCGGGCCGACCGACACAGTGGCCTATCTGCTGCCCAACAGCATCGAAACCCCGGTGGTCCTGCTGGCCGGTGCAACGGCGGGGATCGTCAACCCGATCAACCCGCTGCTGGACGCCCAGCAGATCGCGGGCATCCTACGCGAAACCCGCGCCAAGGTTCTGGTCACGCTGCGCTCCTTCCCCAAGACCGATGTGGCCCAGAAGGCGGCCGAGGCCGTGGCCCTGGCCCCGGGCGTCACCCATGTGGTCGAGGTTGACCTGAACCGCCACCTGCGCGGTCTGAAACGCTTCATCGTGCCGCTGATCCGCCCGCGCGTGAAGCGCAGGCACAAGGCCAAGGTTCTGAACTTCGAGGCCGCGACAAGCGCCGAAAAGCACACCCGCCTGGATTTCGAGGACATCCAGCAGGACCGCGTGGCCGCCTATTTCCACACCGGCGGCACGACCGGCACGCCCAAGGTGGCGCAGCACAAGTATTCCGGCATGATCTACAACGGCTGGCTGGGCGGGTCGCTGCTGTTCGACGAAACTGACGTGCTGATGTGCCCGCTGCCGATGTTCCACGTCTTCGCGGCCTATCCGATCCTGATGTCCTGCATCGCATCCGGCGCGCATGTGGTGATGCCGACGCCCGCCGGATACCGGGGCGACGGGGTCTTCGACAACTTCTGGAAGCTGATCGAACGCTGGCAGGCGACCTTCCTGATCACCGTCCCCACTGCCATCGCCGCCCTGATGCAGCGGCCGGTCAATGCCGATGTCCGCTCGCTCAAGACCGCGATCTCGGGCTCGGCGCCCCTGCCGATCGAGCTTTACAACCGCTTCAAGTCCGCCACCGGGGTCGAGATCGCCGAAGGCTATGGCCTGACCGAGGCGACCTGCCTTGTCAGCTGCAACCCCGTGGACGGCATGAAGAAGGTGGGCTCCGTGGGAATCCCCCTGCCCTATAGCCATGTCCGCATTCTCCACCACGACGATGCGGGCAATGTCCGTGAATGCCCGACCGACGTGGTGGGCGAAATCTGCGTAGCCAATCCCGGCGTCTTTCCGGGGTCCACCTATACCGAGGCCGACAAGAACCACAAACTCTTCGCCGAGGACATTTATCTGCGCACGGGCGACCTGGGGCGGCTGGATGCCGACGGCTATCTGTGGATCACGGGCCGGGCCAAGGATCTGATCATCCGCGGCGGCCACAACATCGACCCCGCCGAGATCGAGGAGGCGATGCTGTCCCACCCCGCCGTGGCCTTCGCCGGCGCCATCGGCCAGCCGGACAGCTTCGCGGGCGAACTGCCCTGTGTCTATGTGGAACTGGTGGCGGGCGCCCAGGCAACGGAGGCCGAGTTGCTGGCCCATGCCAAGGCCCATATCCACGAACGCGCGGCCATCCCCAAGCATGTCGAGATCCTGTCCGAACTGCCCAAGACGGCGGTCGGCAAGATCTTCAAGCCCGACCTGCGCCGCATGGCCATCACGCGCGTCTATGACAAGGCGCTTGACGGCACCGGCGCCCGCGTGGCCGAGGTGGTCGAGGACAAGAAGCGCGGCCTGGTCGCGCGCCTTGCCCGCGAAGGAGAGGTCGACGAGGCGGCCGTGAAGGCGAAGCTGGGCGAGTTCACCCGGCCGTGGGAGTGGGCCGGCTGACCACAATCTGGGGTAGCCGGGTTGTTGGCATTAACAATTTTGCGTAGAAACGGTCCTGCGGAACCTATGCTGCGGGGGCAAGATGCTGGACCTGAACGACGAGTCGGACGACCTGGTCCTGATCGAAGATGCGATCATTGTTCCGCCCACGCCGAAAGGCATGGGGAAATGGCAGCCCTCGGGTGTGCTGGACAGCAAGGGTGACTTCGTCGCCAACTCGATCAGTTGGTCCAGCAGCACCTTGCCGGTCAATTCCGAACCGAAGATGCCGCCGACCGAGGCCATCCGCGACATGGCCGGCACGCATATGTTCGCCGGCATCAGCTATGGCCATTTCGGGCATTTCATCACCGAAAGCATGACCCGGATCTGGGCCCTGGATCAGGTGCGGGACAAGATCGACGGGCTGGTCTTCACCCCCAAGAACCAAATGAAGGACAACCTGCGCCCCTTCGAGGTTTATCGGGAACTGATCGACAATTTCGGCCTGGCGGGCGTTCCCATCGCCTGCCCCGCCGAACCGGTCCGGGTCGAGCGGCTGTATGTTCCGAAGCAGGGCTTCGGCCTGGGCGATCTTGCGGGCGGCAGCCGCAAGTTCGTGGACTTCATAAACCGCCATGCGGGCGTTGACGTGACCCCCGCCGGGGGCGAGCGGATCTATATCTCTCGGTCGCAGCTTCCCGCCGACCGCGGCGGCATCCTGGGCGAGGCGAAGCTCGAAGGGTATCTGGCGGCAGAAGGCTATGCGATCTTCCACCCGCAAAAGTAAAAGAAGCTGGCACAGTTGGCGCAGTACAAGGCGGCGCGGGCCGTGATATCGGTCGATTGCTCGCCGCTGCACCTGATCGGCTATGTGGGCAATGCCGACCAGACCGTGGCAATCCTGCGGCGGCGCAGCCTGGACTTCGGCGACCTGTTCGCGCGGCAACTGACCGGCTTCAAGGGGATCCGCTGCCTGACGGTGGACGCGCTGAAGAATGACTGGCTGCCGCTGAACACCAACCGCCCCAGCCGCAGCTCCTTCGGCGAAATCGACTTTCCCGAAACCTATCGCGCGCTGAAGGAGGCCGACCTGATCCGAAGCGAGATCCCTTGGACACCCCTGACGCTTGAGGAACGCAATCGCGACCTGCACCGGATCGAGGCGATGCACGAGATGGCCTTCAAGCCCTTCAAGCCCGACAGCAGCTTCCAGACCAGCATCCAGGCCGCCGATCAGTCCAGTTGACCTTCCTGCGCAAGGTCGCAGATCAGGTCGATCGCCGCCTTGCCCACCCGCACACCGATCAGCCCCTCGGTGATCGAGGGGATGACCGACGGGTCCTCTTGCGCCAGATCCGCAAAGACCACCGAATAGCGGCAGCCCGCGACATGGGCATTGCCCAGGAAATCGCCCCAGCGGTGAAACTGCGTCTGGATGCTGCCGATCTCGATCACATGGGCGTCAGGATTGGCGAACATCATGTTGGCGAAAAAGGCGCCATGGGCCGACACCACCACTTCGGCCGCGTTCATCGTGGCGACTTGCTCCAAGGGCGAAAGCCGCTCGAAATACACCTTCTCGAATCCCAGGGGTCGCAACTGGTCCCACAGTGCGTCCTGGCCCAGAAAGCCCCTTTGGTTCACTGCGTCGTTCTGGGGATCGCGGACCACGAAGATACGTCGCGCCAGCTTGCGGGCCGGCCCCTCGGCCGCCTTGGCAAGGGCCCGTTCGCGCATTTGCCGCAACGAACGGTCGAATGTGTTCTTGAGCACGAATTTGCGGCTTTGCGTATGGGCGGTCAGATCCCGCCACGCCGTATCCCCTTCGTGACGATCAAGTTCCTCGGCGATGCGCGGGTCGCCATTTGTCGCAACAAGATGCCGCGCGTTGAAGGGGATCAGAACGTGGTCATAGCGGCAGGCACGGTCGGTAAAGGCGATCCGGCCCTCCAACTCGGGGAACAGCGCGCTTGTGAACTGCTCCGAGAATGCTGAGGCCTTGGCATTGCGACAATGTATGGTGATGGGGCCTGCCTCGCGGTCGCAGAAATGCGTCAGTTGAGGCAGGGTTTCGGTCATGAAGTGGTAATAGTTGACACGGTTCCGGCATTCGATCCCGACACGCATGTTCCTGATGCCGCCGTCCCACAGGGGCAAATCGGCGTCGGTGCCGGCCTGCATCTGGCGGAAGAACGAGATCATCGCAGCCACGGCCTCGTCCGTCTTGTTATGCTTCAGAAACCGCGCAAAGATCCGGTCGCCTGATGCGCCGTTGGCCAGCCACTTGCCGTTGACCTGAAGGCTTCCGGCACTGAACATGGCGTCTTCGGCAACTGCGGGAACCGTGTTGGTCTCGAAGACACAGGGCGCCTGTCGCCACCGCTCCTCGAGGTTTCTTTCAAGCCGCCTCTGGATGTTACCATGATCGCTGCGGGCATATTGGCGCACGCTGGCGCCGGGGGCGCGGCGGATCAACCATTCTGGCTGCTCAACCGGGAAAAGTCCCGGATCGGTACCGGGCATGAAGAAATATTCCTCGGCAGGACCGGCCCATCTGCCAGTGGCG
>JAPSIP010000115.1:0-3518 GCA_031178645.1 Paracoccus sp. (in: a-proteobacteria)
CAGCGCCCCCGCGCCCACCATCGTGGTGGTGATGACCGCGCTGTTCACGCTGGTCTTCTTCTGGCGTCAGATGGGCACCCGCAACGCCGTCACCTGAGCGGATCTGCAAGGCCGACCGCTGCGGGGCTGGGAAATCAGCCGCCGCCGATACCTGTCGTGACCTTTCCCGTCCCGCCGCATTCGGGGCATTCCTTGCCCTCGGCCCAGCCGCTGCCCTCGCATTTGCGGCAGATGTTTTCGCCGGCGCCGGTTGTGCCGGGCGGAACGGCGTCAGGGTTTTCCTTGTCGGTCATGGCGTCCTCCTGCGCTTGGATGATCCAACCCAACCCGATGCCGGCGCGCATGTTCCACGGACAACCCCCGTCGTTGGTTGCGCCGTCCCGGGCCAACGGCTATCTGGAATGCCAGAAGCGAAGCCAGGGGCCTTCATGATCGTCATCGCCGCCGCCATCATCGGTGCATTTCTGGGCCGGCGCCGAGCCGGCAAGCTGGGCGGCACGCGGCGCGACCGGGCGCAATATGCCGCGGGCTTTGGCATCGCCCTTGCCCTGATGGGCCTGTTCGCCACCGTCATCCTTGACCGGATGATGTGATGTTCATCCCGTTCCTCGACAGCTTGCGCCGGCAGGGGGTTCCGGTCTCGCTGCGGGAATGGCTGGACTTGATGGCCGGGATGCAGGCGGGCCTGGCAGATTGGTCCGTTGACGGCTTCTATCACCTGTCCCGGCTGGTCCTGGTCAAGAACGAACGCCACATCGACCGCTTCGACCGCGCCTTCGCCGAGGCGTTCAGCGGCATGGACCAAATCCCCCTCGAGGCGCTTGTCACCGAACAGGCCATCCCGCGCGAATGGCTGGAAAAGCTGGCCGAAAAGCTGCTGACTGACGCCGAAAAGGCCGAACTCCAGGGCAGCGGCAGCTTTGACGAACTGATGCGCAAGCTGCGCGAAAGGCTGGCCGAACAGCAAGGGCGCCACCAAGGCGGCAGCAAGTGGATCGGCACCGCCGGAACATCGCCCTTCGGCGCCTATGGCTATAACCCCGAAGGCGTCAGGATCGGCCAGGCCGAATCCCGCCACCGCCGGGCGGTCAAGGTCTGGGACAAGCGCGAATTCCGCGACTTCGACGACAATGTCGAACTGGGCACCCGCAACATCAAGGTGGCGCTGAAGCGCCTGCGCCAATGGACGCGCCACGGGGCGGCGGACGAACTGGACCTGCCGGCCACCATTCGCGCCACCGCCGATCACGGCTATATCGACGTGCAGACCCGGCCGGAACGCCGCAACGCGGTCAAGGTGCTGCTGTTCCTGGACGTTGGCGGGTCGATGGACGACCACATCCGCGTCGTGGACGAACTTTTCTCGGCCGCGCGGGCCGAGTTCAAGCACATGGAGCATTTCTATTTCCACAACTGCCTCTACGAAGGCCTGTGGTCTGACAACCGCCGCCGCTGGACGGAACAGACGCCCACCTGGGACGTGCTGCACCGCTTTGGCCGCGACTACAAATGCATCTTCGTGGGGGATGCGTCGATGTCGCCCTATGAAATCGCGGTACCGGGCGGGGCCAATGAACACTGGAACCCCGAGCCGGGCGAGGTCTGGCTGCGCCGCGCCGTGGAAACATGGCCCGATCACATCTGGCTGAACCCCGTGCCGCAGGCGCATTGGGGCTATACCCAGTCCATCGCCATGATCGGGAATATCTTCGAAAACCGCATGATGCCCATGACGCTGGACGGGTTGACGCAGGCGATGCGGATCCTCGGCTGACCTCTGGCGCGGGGGCCTGGGCGGGACCATATTGGTGCCATGAAATACCTGCCGATCATCCTGCTGGTTCTGTATCTGGCCGCCATGTGGTTCTTTTCCCTGTACCGGCTGCGGCAGGAATTGAACCAGAAATCGACCCCGCTGAACCACCCCCGCCTGACGCCCATGTTGGAACGGCTGGGCCGGGCCATGGACCTGCCGCCCGTGCGCGCCCATGTCTATGAGGTGGACCCCGTCAACGGTCTTGCCGCCCCCGACGGACGCATCTTCCTGACCCGCGGCTTCATCCGCAAGCTGGACGCGGGCGAGGTCACGCCCGAGGAACTGGCCAGCGTCATCGCCCATGAACTGGGCCATGTCGCCCACGGCCATGCCCGCCGGCGGATGATCGACTTTGCCGGCCAGAACGCGATCCGAATGGCGCTTGCCGGGATCCTGGGCCGCATCATCCCGGGCCTTGGCGCCTGGATCGCTGGGCTTATCGCCACCGCCGTCGCCGCCCGCTTATCTCGCGACGACGAATTCGAGGCTGACCGCTTCGCCAGTGCCCTGATGATCCGGGCGGGATTGGGGACCGCTCCGCAGATTTCCCTATTCCGCAAGCTGGAACGGCTGACGGGCGGTCGGGCCGGATCGGCACCGGCATGGCTGTTGTCCCACCCCCCGGTCGCCCGCCGGATCGCCGCGATCGAGGCGCTGCAGAACCGCTGGCAGCCCTGAATCGCCTTGCGGGATCGGCAGGCCCGCCTATTCTGATCCGGCGCTTGACGGATTGCCCATGACACGACCCTTCCGCCGCCTGGTTCTTTATGTTCCGGGCTTTGACCCCATGCCCCCGCGCCGCTACCGAGAGTTGTATCGGCGCGAATCGTGCAAGCAGGCCGCGATCTGTGGCTATGATCTGACGATGGAGCGGCATGGTTGCGCAGAGGGCTTCGGCTGGGCCACCCGCGCCCGCTTTCCCGAAGGCGAGGCGCTGTCGGGGATCGAGGTTCTGGTCTGGTCGGATCTGGTCCAAGCCTCGATGCAGGCGGGGATCCTGGGCACCTATGGGCAGATGCTGCGGGTCGCCTGGGTCTATGTCCGGTCGGGGGCGCTGCGGCGACTGATGCGGCTGCGGCGAGGGCCGGTTCTGGCGGCGCTTTATCCACTGGCAATGCTGCTGGCGCAGCTTCTTTCCGCGCTGATGGTGGCGGGGCTGGCGGGCTGGGCTGCCGCCGCCCTGACAGGACTGGCCTGGCTGGGCCTGCCGTGCACCGTGGTCGTGACTTGGGGCGTCCTTGCCTTCGCGCGGTCCCAGGACCCTCGCCTCTTCGCCTATTACCTGATGCACGACTATGCCTTCACCGCCAGCCTGGACGGCGCCTATCCGACCGGGCTGGAGAAAAGGCTGGCCTGTTTCACCGACCGCCTGGCCCAAGCCATGACCGAGGACCCGGACGAGGTCCTGGTTGTCGGCCACTCCTCCGGCGCCTATCTGGCGGTGTCGATGCTGGCCGACCTGCTGCGCCGGGGCGGGACGCCCGACGGCCCGGCGCTGTCGCTGATGACCCTGGGGCATGTGGTGCCGATGGCAGCCTTCCTGCCGCGCGCGCAAAGGCTGCGGGCGGATCTGGCCTACCTGTCCGAACGGACGGACATCTTCTGGCTGGACGTCACGGCACCCGGCGATCCCTGCAGCTTCGCCCTCTGTGATCCCGTGGCGGTCACGGGCGTGGCGGGTGTGGATCAACGTTGGCCGCTG
>JAPSIP010000115.1:3528-5706 GCA_031178645.1 Paracoccus sp. (in: a-proteobacteria)
GCGCACGCTGTCGCCGCAGCAGCAGCGCGACCTGCGGTGGCGGTGGTTCCGGCTGCACCTGCAATATCTCTGCGCCTTCGACCGGCCGGGCGACTATGATTACTTCGCGATCACCGCAGGGCCGCGAACGCTGGCTGACCGTTTCACTGGCCGCAAGCATTCGCCTGGACGAATCGCGACGCCCGCCGGGCCGGGTCTTCCATGATCCCGCCCCGCCCCCAGCCGACCGAGGGCCGGGGCAGCGTCCTGCGCTTTGCCCGCGCGTTCCGCCGCGACCTGCTGTCCGCCCTGCCCGACCGCCTTTACCGCGCCTGGATGGCGGAATTCCGCAGCCCGCTGGTCCACAGCTTCTTCTGCAACGATCCCGCGCTGATCCGACTGATCCTCAAGGACCGTCCCGGCGACTTCCCGAAATCGAACCGTCTTCGTGCAGGACTGGCGCCGCTTCTGGGGAACTCGGTCTTCGTGACCAACGGGCCGGAATGGGCCGCGGAGCGCCGCATCATCGACCCGGCTTTCGAGGGCGGCAGGCTGCACGAGACCCTGCCCGCCATCTTTGGCGCGGCCGACGCCCTGGTCGCGCGGCTGAAGCCCGGCTTTCATGACATTGAGCCCCCCGCCAGCCATGCCGCCGCCGATGTGATCTTCCGCACGCTGTTCTCGATGCCCATCGAGCACGAGACGGCAGCGCAAGTCTTTGCCGCCTTCCGCGCCCACCAGGACGCCCAACCCGTCGTCAATCTGGCCGCGCTGCTGCCCTGGCCCCGCTGGCTGCCGCACCCTCATTCCCGCCGCACCCGCCAAACGGCCTCCCTGATACGCGGGCTGATCGCCGGCCTCGTCGCCGGCCGGATGCAGTCGATCCGCCGGGGCGACGCGCCCGATGACCTTGCCACGCGCATCATGACAACCCCCGATCCCCAGACCGGCCGATGCTTCTCGGAACCTCAGATGGTGGACCAGGTGGCGATCTTCTTCCTCGCCGGCCACGAAACAAGCGCATCCGCACTTGCCTGGGCGCTGTGGCTGCTGGCCGCCCATCCCGAATGGCAGGACGCTGTCGCGGCCGAGGCTGCCGGCCTGACCCCGGACATGGCCAGCGTCAACGCCCTGCGCATCACACGCGCGGTGTTCCGCGAAGCGCTGCGCCTTTACCCCCCGGTCCCGATGATGGTGCGCCAGGCCGCCTGCCCCCAGACGATGCGCGGTCGCCCAGTCCCGCAAGGCGCGCAACTGGTCCTGTCGCCCTGGCATCTGCACCGCCACCGGCGCCTGTGGGACGATCCCGACAGCTTTGACCCCGGCCGCTGGTCCCGCCCCGAAAGCCGGTCCAGCATCCGCGACGCCTTCATCCCCTTCTCGGCCGGGGAACGCGCCTGCCCCGGCGCGGGCCTTGCCATGATCGAAGGGGTGGTGATGCTGGCCCGCGTCGTGGGCGCCTTCCGCCTTCGCCCCGGTCCCGTGCCGCCCATCCCTGTCGCGCGCCTGACCGTCCGCGCCCAGGACGGCATCGCCATCCACCTGACCCCGCGCTAGGCTGCATCATCCGCTTGACATTCCCCTGCTAGCCGGGAAAAAGGGCGCCAGTGGGGCCGTAGCTCAGTTGGTAGAGCGCGTCGTTCGCAATGACGAGGCCAGGGGTTCGATTCCCCTCGGCTCCACCAGTTTCACCACAGGATCATCATCGGCCGACGCATTCTGCGCCACACCGGCTAACTCGAACAAATGCGTTGTTCGTTGTTGCTTTGCAGACTGGGTCCGTTCCTGCACGCGAAGGCCCGCGCTGACGAAAGCAGCCGCCCGGCAAGGGCGGCTGCGGGTGGTCCGTTCAGACTGCCATGGCGTCCGGGGCCTGTACCGAAGCCTCGCGCCGGTTGCGCAGTTCCTCGGCGACAAGGAAGGCCAGTTCCAGCGATTGGCTGGCATTCAGGCGGGGGTCGCAGGCGGTGTGATAGCGGTCGGACAGATCCTCGTCCGTGACGGCGCGAACGCCGCCGGTGCATTCGGTCACGTCCTTGCCGGTCATTTCGAAATGCACGCCTCCGGGGATCGTGCCCTCGGCCTTGTGGACGGCGAAGAACTCGCGCACCTCGCGCAGGATCGAATCGAAGGCCCGCGTCTTGTACCCGGTCGAGGACTTGATGACGTTGCCGTGCATCGGGTCGCACGACCAGACGA
>JAPSIP010000116.1 GCA_031178645.1 Paracoccus sp. (in: a-proteobacteria)
CGACATCCTACAACCCGCCCCCGATCACTGGCCGAACCGGCCCGATGCCGGGTTATTCCCTGCGCTGAGGCGCGATTTCTCGGTTTCGATCCACGTTGTGACGCCCGCTTTGGTTTCCGCAAGGCGGGCTTCTTGTTGCGAATCGACCAGGCGCGCGACCGCTTCGTTCCCGCCGGTCAGATGGGCCTGCAGGAAGGTCATCGCCTCGTCCCCCAGCTCGATCGCCTCGATCTTCATCTCGATGTAGTGGCGATACATCCGCGCCGCGCGCGCCGGATCCAGCCGGTCCATCCGCAGCTTGCGCAGGTCGGCGATCATCGCCGCGATGGTGGCAAGCTGGCTGTAATAGCGCACCACCGGATCCACGACCCGGAAAGGCAGGACGTGGATGTCCTCGACAATGGCGCTGAACAGGCGGTCGTTATGTTCCGTGGGGATCACGGGAAAGAAGCCGCCGCCCTTCAGGATCAGGGCCTCCATTTCGGTGCCATAACGTCGCAGGTTCTGGCCCTTCAGCGTTGCGACATGGACCCGGATTTCGGCGTAAAGCGCGCCCTGCACGTCGCGGACCCGTTCCGCCCGCGCGGCCCGGTCCCGCCGCGCGCTGAGAAGATGCGTCACCACCCAGCCACCCGCCACCACCGCGCCGCCGATCATGGCAGCCACGACGCGCGGGTCGGTCAGGGGGGTGGCGAAGGTCATTCGAAGTAACTCTCGTCGATGATCGAAACAGGGAATGTTTCAACCACACGGCAACCAACGCTATGCTTGATCATCAGTCTGGCTAATTCCAGCCCGTCAATGAGTACGATCCTTTTGCTAAGTTTGTCTGCCGTATCACGAGCCGAGACAGTAAAGTGAGATGTCGTGACGAAAATTCCTTTGGTTACGTCTTTCATGGCCAAGGCGCCAAAAAAATCGCGTAGAGCCCCGGCACCGATGCTGCTCGAGGGTTGGTATCTCTTGGCTTGGAAATAGACCTGGTCGACTCCCAGCGGGTCAAGATTGATGACACCATCTACCCCGTCATCACCAGTCTGGCCAATGGCCCGACCAGTATCGTCACCGGTGCCGTAGCCCATCTTTACAAGCAAATCTACAATGAGTTCCTCAAAGAACTTTGCCGGGCCGGAATGGATCCTATCCAGAAGATCCTTGCCCAGACTGGCTTGGATTTGGGAATGAGCGCGCCAGTTGATCTCATCAGGTGTCTCTTCGGCTGCTTCTGCGCTGCCCGCAGGAGGATCCTCGCCCGCCGACTGAGAGCGGCTCAAAAATTCCTGGTAAGAGGGAAACTGCTTCAGAAACAGTCTGTCTATCTTCGATGGGTTGCCTGCAAGCACCTTGGTTCCATCAGCACTTGCTTCGATGACGCCTCTTGAAGGCCTTTGCAACAGGCCCGCTTGGGAAAGATAGCTAGCAGCCCAATGGAATCGATTGGCCATTCGGGTTTGCTTTCCACTGGGCAAGAGTTCCTGGCGCTCAATCTCGCCCAAGCGAAACTCCTCTTCTAGCTGCCTTACCAGAGCAGAGGTCGCGATTGGCCCAGATGCCGCGGCCTTCAGCACTGGCAACATGAGCATTTGGAAGTTTGGTACTCCCACTATTCGAACTCCAGGATAACGTCATCGACCTTGAGGCTTTGTCCGGCCGCGGCATTGACCGACTTGACCACGGCCTTGCGTTCGGCGCGCAGGATGTTTTCCATCTTCATGGCCTCGACAGTGGCAAGGGCCTGGCCTTCCTGCACCTCGTCCCCCGGTGCCACGGCGATCTTCACGACAAGGCCGGGCATGGGGCACAGCAGGAACCTGGACGTGTCGGGCGGCAGCTTTTCCGGCATCAGGCGGGCAAGTTCGGCGGTGCGGGGGCGGCGGACATGGACCTTGAGGTCGGCGCCCCGGCTGCGCAGGCGGAAGCCCGCGGGGATCTTGTCCACCTTCAGCACCAGAGGGCGGCCATCGACCAGCAGATGCGCCAGCGACTGCCCAGGCTTCCAGCCGCTTTCGACGCGCAGGTCGCGGCCGTTCACGGTCACCGTGGCCCCGTCGCGGTCGGCCCGGATCCTGACCGGGATTTCGCGGCTGCCGATGAAGACCACCCAGTTCTCGCCCACGCGGCGTTCGTGATTGTCCAGCCGACCGCTGATCCGCGTGCGGCGGATTTCGGCCACGCGGTGCATGGCGGATGCCGCAGCAGCCACGCGGGACAGTTCGTCGTCGGGCAAGGTCGCGCCTTGGAAGCCATCGGGGTATTCCTCGGCGATAAAGGCGGTGGTGATGTCGCCTGACACGAATTTCGGATGATCCATGACCGCCGACAGGAAGGGCAGGTTGTGGCCGATCCCCTCGACCTCGAATTCGTCAAGCGCGACCCGCATCCCCTCGATCGCGCCCTGGCGCGTGGGCGCCCAGGTGCACAGCTTGGCGATCATAGGGTCATAGAACATGCTGATCTCGCCGCCCTCGAAGACGCCGGTGTCGTTGCGAACGACATGATCCGCCTCGGCCACCTCGGCCGGGGGGCGATAGCGGGTCAGCCGCCCGATCGAGGGCAGGAAGTTGCGATAGGGATCCTCGGCGTAAAGGCGGCTTTCCATGGCCCAGCCGTTGATCTTCAGATCTGACTGCGCGAAGGGCAGGGGTTCGCCGGCCGCCACGCGGATCATCTGTTCGACCAGGTCGATGCCGGTGATCAGTTCCGTGACGGGATGTTCCACCTGCAGCCGGGTGTTCATCTCCAGGAAGTAGAAGTTCTTCTGCCCATCAACGATGAATTCCACCGTGCCCGCACTGGTATAGCCCACGGCCTTGGCAAGC
The DNA here is from genome assembly GCA_031178645.1 of Paracoccus sp. (in: a-proteobacteria). Lineage (GTDB taxonomy): Bacteria > Pseudomonadota > Alphaproteobacteria > Rhodobacterales > Rhodobacteraceae > Paracoccus. Next base: position 2,820 of record JAPSIP010000116.1, read on the forward strand.
GCGACCGCCTGTTCGCCCATGGCCCTGCGCGTGGCCTCGTCCAGGAAGGGCGAGGGCGCCTCCTCGATGACCTTCTGGTTGCGCCGCTGGATCGAGCATTCGCGTTCGTGCAGATAGACCGCATTGCCGTGCTTGTCGGCCAGCACCTGGATTTCGATGTGGCGGGGCTGGGTCACGAACTTCTCAATGAAGATGCGGTCGTCGCCGAAGCTGCTGGCGGCCTCGTTCTTCGAGGATTGGAAGCCTTCGCGCGCCTCATCGGCGTTCCAGGCAATGCGCATCCCCTTGCCGCCACCGCCGGCAGAGGCCTTTATCATCACCGGATAGCCGATCTGGTCGCTGATGCGCGCGGCTTCCTCGGCATCCGCAATCAGGCCCATATAGCCGGGAACGGTGCTGACGCCCGCTTCCTGCGCGATCTTCTTCGAGGTGATCTTGTCGCCCATCGCCTCGATCGCGGGGGACTGGGGGCCGACGAAGATGACGCCTTCGCGTTCAAGCGCCTCGGCGAACTTCATGTTCTCGGACAGGAAGCCATAACCGGGATGGACGGCCTCGGCGCCGGACTGGCGGATGGCGTCCATGATCTTGTCGATCACGATATAGGACTGGTTCGCGGGGGGCGGGCCGATATGGACGGCCTCGTCGGCCATCTTCACATGCAGCGCGTTGCGGTCGGCGTCGGAGTAGACGGCGACGGTCGCGATCCCCATCTTGCGGGCGGTCTTGATGACGCGGCAGGCGATCTCGCCCCGGTTTGCGATCAGGATCTTCTTGAACATGGGCCCCCCCGGCCGGTCATGAAAAAGCCGCCCAAGGGCGCAGGGCCCCGGGCGGCGATAAAGGTGACGCGGCGCGACGGACGCGCCAAAATCAGGTCGTTACTGGCAGAGACGCACGTCGTTGCACAGCGCGCCGGCAGCGCCGCCGATGGCCGCGCCCTTGAGGACGTTTTCGCCGCTGACGCTGGCAACGGTCGCGCCAACGCCCGCGCCGATAAGCGCGCGGTCGGTGTCGGTCGGGTTGATGCCCTGGGTGCAGCCCGCGATGGCCGTAGTGCCGACAAGCGCGGCAATGGCAAGGAGTTTGGACATTCTTGTCTTCCTATGAAGTGAAAGGCTGGACCGGAACGCCGATCCAGCCGGTCAGGTTCGGATAAACCGAAGCGATCAGTAGCGACGCTGGCAGACGCCGGCGTCGTCGCACAGCGCGCCGCCGACGGCACCGATGGCCGCGCCAGTGGCCAGATCCTCGTCCAGGGCCTTGGCGATGACGGCACCCGCGACGGCGCCGCCCGCTGCACGCTGCGCGTCAGGCGAGATGCCGCCGGCACCATAGCCCTGGTCGCAAGCGGCCAGGCCAAGAAGAACGAAAGCGCCGGCTGCGACGCGGGTGAACAGCGAAGTCTGCATAAGGGATTGCCTGTATAGTGGGCCGCGTGAACGGCCGGTGATAGATGGTGACGGACTATCGCATAGCCCAGGGCCAGGTCAAACTGACATGGGTGTGACTTCAAGGCCCTAGGCAGCATATTGCGCATCTTCAGCGGTCCGCCTCGTCCTCGTCGTCGCCGTCATCCCAGCCGTCCTCGTCCCAGCCGAAATCGGGCGGGCTGTCGGTGGCAAAAAGCTCGGGGAAGGATGCTTCGGCGGCGGCCATGTCGACCTGCAGCAACTGTTCATAATCGGCGGGATCGAAGGTGCCGACGGGCTTGACCTCGCGCCCGATCAGCCAGCCCAGGCGGCCTGCGTCCAGATTGCCGCGGACAAAGGGCTCGTCCCCGAAATGCTGGATCAGCGCGGCCAGGAAGCCCGCGTCGGCGCGGCGGTCGGCAGGCTTGCGGTCGCGGAAGCGTTCGCGCCGGGTGATGGCCGTGGCGCCCTTCTTGCGATTCTCGCGCCGGATGACGAACTGGAAGTCGGTGCCCGGAAGGCGGCCGGGAAAGCCTCGGTGCTTCAGCATGATGTGCCCCGTGATGCGTCAGGTTGACGGGGGCGGGGCTGGACCGGGCCGGGAAGGCGCGGGCAGCCGAACCGCCCACGCAAAGTCAGTCGGTTCGGCTTAGTTGGCGCCGTATTTGCCCTGGTAGACCGGCTCGGTCGTGACCGGGTTCGGGGCGGGCACAAAGACTTCGGGTTCGGCTGCCTGACGCTGGCACGCAGCGAAGGCCGAGACCAGCACGAGGCTGAGGATGATTTTCTTCGACATGTAGTCACGCTCCTGTAACGCGGGCGCGGCTGCGCCCGTCTGCTCGGGTTCAGGGGGATGTCTTGCTGCACCGCCCCGGCGGGCATGATAGCCGCGGCGTCCCTGCGCAGACAGGCAGGCCGTGCGGCGCGGGGCAAATGTCCCGCGCCCTGTGGCTGGCCTGCATCATTCACGCGTTTGTGCAGCATCATGGAAATCCGGGGCCTTACAAGGGAATGTTGTCGTGTTTCTTCCACGGGTTCGACAGCTGCTTGCTGCGCAGGCTGGCAAAGGCCCTTGCAACGCGCTTGCGGGTCGAATGGGGCTGGATCACCTCGTCGATGAAACCCTTCTGGGCGGCAACAAAGGGATTGGCAAAACGGTCCTCGTAATCGCGGGTCCGGGCCGCGATCTTGTCGGCATCGCCCAGTTCGCTGCGATACAGGATCTCGACCGCGCCCTTGGCGCCCATCACCGCGATTTCCGCCGTGGGCCAGGCATAGTTGAAATCCCCCCGCAGGTGCTTGGACGCCATCACGTCATAGGCCCCGCCATAGGCCTTGCGGGTGATGACCGTGACCTTCGGCACCGTCGCCTCGCCATAGGCGAACAGCAGCTTCGCCCCGTGCTTGATGACGCCGCCATATTCCTGGCCGGTGCCCGGCAGGAAGCCCGGCACGT
>JAPSIP010000001.1 GCA_031178645.1 Paracoccus sp. (in: a-proteobacteria)
CTGCACCAGCAGCGACACGGCGACGATCTTCAGCGTGTTGCCGACCGCCGTGTGGAAGATCGAGTGGCCCAGGATCCGTTCGTAGTTCGAGGTGCCGACGAAGTCCGACGGCGTGCCGTAGCCGTTCCAGTTGAAGAACGAAAACCAGGCGGATTCCCCAAGGGGCAGCGTCACGAACAGCGTGAACAGGATCAGCGCGGGCGGCAGCAGGATCAGCACCGCGGTGATGCGCCCGTTCGAGACGGCGCGCCGCCAGCGGGCAGAGGCAGGCAGCCGCCTGTCGGCGTCAGCGAGGGTCATTCCGGCTCCTCATGGTGTTGGGGAAAGAACGCGGGGGATGGGCGGGGGCAGCAAGCGCCGCCCCCGCCGTTCCGCCGGGGAGGGATCAGCGGAAGTCCCAGGCCTCTTGGACCTGCGCCGCGGCGTCCTCGGGCGTGATGGCGTCCTGGGCCAGATCGGCCGAGATGTCGTTGATCGTCGCGCCCACCGAGGCCCCCAGGAACTGGTCCAGGAAGATCTGGTGGAAGCTGCTGTCGGCGATGTTCTGGGCAACCTGGATGAAGAAGGGGTTGTCCATGCCGTCCGACGTGCCCTCGGCGATGGGGATGAACAGCTGTTGCCGGCCAGCCTCGCGTTGATTCTCGGCGTTCATCATGAAGGCCAGGAAGGCGACCGCCTCAGGTTCGGCGCTGTTGGTGACGGCCCAGCCGTTGATGCCGCCCAGCGTAGCGTCATTGCCGCCCTCGGCCACCGGATCGGCGATGGTGGGGAAGCTGATGATCGCAAGTTGGTCGTCGGGCAGGCCCTGGCCGCTGGTCGAGCGTTCGCGCATGGGTAGATAGTCCCAGTCGCCCATCAGGTGGAAGGCGCCGGCGCCGTCCGCGAACATGCCGCTGGCGGTTTCATAGGTTGTGCTGATGTAGCCGGGCTGGAACGGCTCGAGCTCGGTCAGGCGCTGGAACTCGCGCCCGGCGGCGACAAAGGGCTCGGCCGTGAAGCCGCCATTCTCGCCGGCCATCGCATCGGTCACGACATTCGGGCCGCCGTAACGCAGGGCCAGATAGCTCCAGTAGAAATGCAGCGGCCACTTGTCCTGCCCGCCGGCGATGATCGGGGTGATGCCCGCGTCCTTGGCCGTCTGCACCGCCTGGAGGAAATCGTCCCAGGTCTTGATGGCGTCCAGGTCGATGCCGGCCTGGTCGGTCAGGGCCTTGTTGGCCCAGAAGACCACCTCGGTCGCGTATTGCGGCAGGCCGTAAAGCTGGCCCTCGACCTCATAGGCCTGAAGCCCGGCCTGGGGCAGCGTTTCGCGGAAGCCCTGGGGCAGAAGGTCGCCGATGGGCTGAAGGAAGCCGGCCTCGACCTGTTCGACGACGGTCTGGCCGCCCCAGCTGTAGAAGATGTCGGGCCGTGCATCCGATTGCAGCAGCGTCGGCAGGCGGGCCTTGTAGGCCTCGTTCGCGACATATTCGAAGGTCACGTCGACGCCCTCGTTCTGGGCTTCGAAATCGTTGGCGATCTTTTCGAGATACTGTTCCTGCTCGGGGTTCACGGCCACGCGCAGCACGTTGATCTGGGTCTGGGCCAAGGCGGCGTGGCCGCTGACGACGGCAATGGCAGCGGCAAGGGCCGCGGCGGGATAGTTCATGTTGTCCTCCCTGCGCCGGTTCCTCTACCGGCAATCCGAAGTCTGCCTTCAGATTATGACTTACGTACGTCAAACCAAAACCGGCTGCAACCGATTCTGGTGCAGGTTGTCAGGGCAGGTTGTCGCGCAGGAAAACCTCGATCCCGATCCGCCCAGCATCGGCATCGACCGGCTGGCCGCGCACCAGCGATTGCAGCAGGGACACGGCGGCCGAGATCTCCCGGACCGGGTCCTGGTGGATGACGGCGTCGAAGCTTCCGTCCAGAAGCGCCTGCCGCGAATGGGGCGTCAGGTCATGGACCACCACGGACGGACGTGACCCGCCCGCCCCGTAACCCGCCAGGGCCCGGGCAACGCCCCTCGTGCCCGCGCCCAGGCTGTAGATGCCGGTCACGTCGGGCTGCTGGCGCAGGACGCGATCCAGTTCGGCTTCAACGATGTCGCGGTCGTCCCGGCCTTCTAGCGGCGGCAGGATCTGCTGGTCGGGAAACTCGGCCCGCAGCACCTGCTCGAACCCCAGGCGGCGTTCGGCATGGTCGCGCACCAGCATGGACCCCGCCACGATGACGATCTTGCCGGACCGGCCGCGGCAGAACCGCCCCAGCAGGCTGGCCGCCGTCCGCCCAGCCTGGACGTTGTCGATCCCCACGAAATGCTGGCGGCGCGACGATGGCAGGTCTGATACCAGCGTCACCACGGCGACGCCGCGTTCCCGCAATTCGGCCAATGCCGCGCGCACCACGGGGCTGTCGGTGGCCACCACGGCCACGCCGTCGGTTGCGTCCGGATCGACCGCCTGCAGGGTCCGGGCCAGGGCCATGTCGTCAAAGGCCGGCACGATCTGGACGGCGATCGACGTGAACTCCCACGCCTCGGACCGCTGGGCCAGTTCGCGTTCCAGCCCGCGCATGAAGCTGTTCGACCCGGCGGGCAGGATGAACAGCAGCCGGTCCTGCCGCCGCCGCGCCAGGTTCGCCGCCGCCGCGTTCCGTTCGAAGCCCAGTTCGCGCATCGCCTGGGCCACGCGGATCTGGGTCGCGTGCCGGACCCCCACGCGGTCGTTCAGCACCCGGTCGACGGTCGAAAGGCTGACGCCGGCGGCGCGGGCAACGTCATGGATCGTGGGGCGGGTCATCGGGCAGCATGTCCGTACGGCAAATGAACAGGATCATGGGCAACGTATGTCAGAAATACCGCCCGGGACAGGTGTTTTTTGGACAGGACCGCAGCCCAGACACCAAGGCGGCACTTGGCGCCGCGTCACTTCGCCTTCAGGTCGTGCAGGGCCGAAAGGCCATGCTGCTCGACATCTTCCAGATCGGCGCGGTTGGGGATGGCCCGCCTGGCGTCTTCAAGAACGGCGTGAACCTGATCCCGCAGGGCCGACCGCTGTTCCTCGGTTTGCGCGCAATAGGCCATGGCGGCAAAGGCCTTGAGCAGGTGGATCAGGACAAGCGGCTTGTCGGTCCCGCTTTGGCGGATCTGGCTGAAGGACGCATTGAGCAAGGAGGCATAGGTGGGAACAGGGCAGATGACGCGCACCCGGCCTTCGTCATCGGAAAAAACCCCTTGCGGAACCGCACGGCCCATCAGCTGCGGCCAGACCGCCGACAGCCGGTGGATGACGGACACCGCCGTATAGGGATCGTTGATGCCGGGCGACAGCGCCCGGACCGCGATCTCGACCAGGTGGCGGATCGAGAACTCGATATCCTGGATCGGGGTCCGGTGGACGCCCAGGGTGATCGCATCGCCGATGATCTTCCTCAGCTCGGGGGTGGCGCGTTCCGCCGGGTAGATGCCGAAGGCGCGGCCGTTCTGGATGGCGAAGTCGCCTGCGCGAAGATAAAGGCCGACCAGGACATCGGCCGACCGGGCGGCTTCCACGATCCGCCCGAACTCGATCGCCTGGACATGGCCGGAAGCCTCGACCCCCGCCAGGGCGGCACGCTCGGTAAAGTCCTCGGGCAGCGCCTGTTCGGGGTCATCCGCCTGGTCCAGGGGCCGCAAGTCCCGCACCCCCTGATCCAGTTCGCGGCCGACCGTTTCGATCAGCGTTTCCGACATGATCGAGGTCGCCAGGTCATGGATATACAGCACCAGCAGCGCCACGCTGAACAAGGCCAGGCCGATGGCGATGGTGACGGACAGATAGGCGTTGGATTCACCCTCGTCGCCCGGCCCGATGGAGGCAAGCAGCAGCAGGCAATAGATGATCGTCAGCACGAAGGTGCCCAGCACGAACTGGGTCTGCAAACGGCCCATGAAGTTCCGGATCAGGCGCGGGCCGAACTGCCCGGCGGCAAGCGTCAGCACCACCATCGTGATCGAGAAGACAAGGCTTGCCATGGTGATCATCGAGGTCAGCACGGTCGCCAGAAGCTCGCGCGCCTGGTCCGGCGCGCTGACATAGATGATCCGGGGGAAGCTTTCGTCCGACCCCTGGCCCAGCCCTTTATCCAGGGCCAGGGCGCCCGCGGTCAGACCAAGCGCAAGAACGCCCATGATCGCGGGAAGAAACCACAGGCTGGTCCGGACCGAATCCCACAGCGCGCGGGACGCGTTGCCGTTGGACAGGTAATGCCGCGGTTGGGTCATGTTCATCTTCTCCGCGGACGGTTCCCGGCATGGGGATCGGGCATCCCTGCCAATGGCTTGTGCGACCCCCATCAAACCGGTGAAGCCCGTCTCTGTTCCCTGCGGACGGTGCCGCGCTGTCCCGCCTCCGCCTCGTGTCTTGACGCCTGCGGCCTCTCAAAGGTAACTCATCCGCATGGGGCCTGCGACGCCCCACGAGGCGCCAGCCGAAGTTCGCGTTCCGGATCGATCATGATCATCCTTCAAGGGGGAGGAGCGCCCGTGCCGGCACCCAATGCGATATCGCCAGACAAGCTTTTGCGGCTGATCGGGACGGCCAGGGCGCCGGTCATCCTGGATGTCAGGTCGGATGCGGACCTTGCCGCCGATCCCCGGCTGCTGCCGGGCACGATCCGTGCCGACGACCGCGCGCTTGCCGACCTGCCGCAGCTTCCGGCCGGCCCCATTATCGTGCTGTGCCAGGGCGGCCATCGCCGCAGCCAGGGCGCTGCCGCCTGGCTGCGGGCGGAAGGGCGGCCGGCCGAATATCTCGATGGGGGCTTCGCGTCCTGGCGCGATGCCGGCTGGCCGTTGATCCGCCCCGGTGCCTTGCCGCCACGGGACGGGCGGGGGCGCACGGTCTGGGTGACGCGGGCGCGGCCCAAGATCGACCGCATCGCCTGCCCCTGGCTGATCCGCCGCTTTGTCGATCCGCGCGCGGTGATCCTGTTCGTCGCGCCCGCCGAGGTCGAGGCCGTGGCCGAGCGTCATGGCGCCGCGCCCTTCGACATCGAAGGGGTGTTCTTCAGCCACCGGGGCGATCTTTGCACCTTCGATGTCCTGCTGGCCGAACTGGGCCTGTCCGTCCCGGCCCTGGACCGGCTGGCGACCATCGTGCGGGGGGCGGACACCGCCCGCCTCGACTTGGCGCCCGAGGCCGCGGGCCTTCTGGCCGCGTCCCTGGGCCTGTCGCGCATCCATTCCGACGATCTTGAGCAGCTGGAGGCCGGGATGGTCCTTTACGACGCCTTTTACCGCTGGGCGCGGGACGCCACGAACGAAACCCATAACTGGCCTGGCGCCAAGGCGGGGGCGGCGCAATGACCGATGCACGGATCGCCCCGCCGCCGGAACAGTCTGGCAGCCCGTCGGGTCCGGCCGCGCGCCCCGCCTATCCCTCGCTAGCCGAGGCCACGCGGACCTGGGCGCGGATCGCGCTTTTGTCCTTTGGCGGTCCGGCGGGGCAGATCGCCGTCATGCACCGCATCCTGGTCGAGGAGAAGCGGTGGATCGGCGACGGGCGGTTCCTGCACGCGCTGAACTTCTGCATGTTGCTTCCCGGCCCCGAGGCGCAGCAGCTTGCCACCTATATCGGCTGGCTTTTGCACGGGACGCGGGGCGGCCTGATCGCGGGCGTCCTGTTCGTGCTGCCCGGCGCGGTGGCGATCATGGCGCTCAGCTGGCTTTACGTCCTTTTCGGCGATGTGGGCGCGGTCGAGGCGCTGTTCTTCGGCCTCAAGGCCGCGATCCTTGCCATCGTGCTGCAGGCGGTGGTCCGCATCGGCCGCCGCGCGCTGAGGAACGACGCGATGCGCCTGCTGGCGGTGCTGTCCTTCGTGGCAATCTTCGCCTTCGACGCGCCCTTCCCCTTGATCGTGCTGACGGCCGGTCTGATCGGCTATCTGGGCGCGCGGTCCGGCCTTCCCGCCTTCGCGCCGGGGGGCGGCCACGCGGCAGTCGGCGGGGTTCACGTGGACGATGCCGAAACGCTTCTGGGCGAGGAGATGGCCCGGATGCCGCCAGCGGCACGCCGGGGTGCGCTTGGGGCAGGGGCTGTGGCGCTGATCCTGTGGCTGGTGCCCGTGGCGCTGCTGGTTCTGACCCTGGGTCGCGGCAATGTCTTTGCGGAAATCGCGCTGTTCTTTTCAAAAATGGCGGTGGTGACCTTTGGCGGCGCCTATGCGGTCCTGGCCTATGTCGCGCAAGAGGCCGTGGGGACCTATGGCTGGCTTCGCCCCGGCGAGATGCTGGACGGCCTCGGCATGGCCGAAACCACGCCGGGACCGCTGATCATGGTCCTGCAGTTCGTGGGCTTTCTTGGCGCCTTCCGCGACGGTGGATGGGACAGCGCGCTTCTGGCGGGGACGCTGGGCGGGCTTCTGACGACCTGGGTCACCTTTGCGCCCTGCTTTGCCTTCATCTTCCTTGGCGCCCCCTACATGGAGCGGCTTCGGAACAACCGGGCCCTGTCGGCCGCCCTGACGGCCGTCACCGCCTCGGTCGTGGGCGTGATCGTCAATCTGGCGATCTGGTTCGCCATCCACGTGATCTGGCACGAGGTGCAGCAGATCGAGGCCGGCCCGCTGTCGCTGGAATTGCCCGTCCTGGCTTCCATCGACTGGGTCGCTGCCGCGCTTTCCGTTCTCGCCCTTGTTGCGGTGTTCCGGTTCAGGCTGGGGATGACGAGCGTCCTGGCGGGTGCGGCAGGCCTGGGCATCGTGCTTCATGCGGCGGGGGTGGTGGCCTGAGGCGGGGTTCCGCGTGTGCAGATTGCCTAGGGCAGCAGATCGCCCGGCCCCGTGCAAAGCCCCAGCCCTATCCCTGGTCCGACAGATAGGCCGCCATGCTGGCAGCCAGGCGTTTCGCGCGCTCGACATGGGCGGGGTCGGACATGAGGAACTGCGACACAAGCGCCTCGATGATGGCCAGGCCGGGCAGGCAGGACGACGACAGGACCGGATGCTGGGCAGGGGCGATCAGAAGGTGGTCGCAGGCCTGGGCCAGGGGCGCGGCCGGGGAATCGGTCAGGGCGATCAGTCGGGCGCCCGTGGCACGGGCCATGCGGGCCAGTTGGACCACATCGCTGGAATAGCGCGGAAACGAAATCGCCACGACCACGTCGCCTTCGCCCGCGGCCATCACGCGGCCTGCCGCGACCTCGGTCCCGCCATATTGCACGACGTTCAGGATCCCGTCGCGATAGGGTTCAAGGCCAAGCGCAAGGATCGCCGCCAGATGGGCCGAAAGGCCGAAGCCCATGATCCAGACATGCCGCGCCTGGCGCAGCATCTCGGACGCCTGGCGCAGGGCCGCGGCGGTTTCGCGGTCGGACAAGGCCCCAAGATGGGACAGCGCGGTCGCCAGCGAGGCATCGGCCAAAGACGATGATCCCGCAGCCTCGGCCAGGCGGTTTTCCAGCTTGGTGACGGGGGCGATCAGCGCGTGGACACGCTCGGCCACATTGGCGCGGAAGGCCGCATAGCTGTCGATTCCAAGGTCGCGGACATAGCGGCTGATCGTGCTGGCCGAGATGCCCGAGGCGCGCGAAACATCCTCGATTCCATGGGTGGCGATGAAGACGGGATCGCGCAGGATCATGTCGGACAAGGCGCGCTGCGACTTTGATCCCGCCTGAAGACGCGCCACAACCTGTTGGCCAAGCTGGCTTTCCGCGAAATGACGCGTGGCGCCCGCGCTCCAGCCCGAAATTTGTGTTGACGGATCGTTTTTCATTTTTCAATCATATGAAAGAAAAACAATCACGACAATCCATCCCGACAGGAGATCCCATCATGCGCAATACCCTTGCCGCGCTGTTCCTTTTCGCCCTGGCCCTTCCCGCCTTTGCCCAGGATCAGGTGCGCATCGGCGTCGAAGGCAATTATCCGCCCTTCAGCCAGGTGTCCCCCGACGGAACGCTTTTGGGCTTTGACATCGACATCGCCAATGCCGTCTGCGCGCAGATGCAGGCGGAATGCACGCTGGTGCAGCAGGAATGGGACGGGATGATCCCCGCCCTTGCGGCCAACAAGTTCGACATGATCGTGGCGTCGATGACGATCACCGACGAACGCAAGAAAGTGGTCGATTTTTCCGATCCCTATTACGACGTTCCCTCGCGCTTCATCGCGGCCGAGGGCGCCTTCGGAGGCTACAGCCCCGAGGAACTGGCCGGCAAGACGATCATCGTGCTGCGCAACAGCCCCCGCGCCCAGTACCTGGAAGCGACCTATCCCGACAGCCGCATCCTGGCGGTGGACAAGGAACCCGCGGTCTATCTGGAACTGGCGGCCGGGCGCGGCGACATCGCCTTCGGATCCTCGGTCGTCTCGGCCGAGGCCTTCCTGAAGCAGCCCGAGGGCGAGGGCTTTGCCCAGGTGGGCGACACGCTGACCCTGACCGACAGCGTGGATGGCGGCGTGGGCATTGCCATGCGCAAGGGCGACGAGGCGCTGAAGACCCGCGTGAACGAGGCCCTGGCCGCGATCATGGAAGACGGCAGCTATGCCCGGATGGCCGCGCAGTATTTCGACTTCGACATCACCCCGCCCCACGCCCGCAAGTGACCTGAGGCGCCCCCGGCTGCGGGGGCGTCCGATCCGAAGGGAAAACAACCGATGTTCCACGGCTATCTGCCGATGATCCTGGACGGGCTGCGGGTGACGCTGTCGGTGGCGGTGGTGTCGCTTGCGGTGGCCTGCGTCTTCGGCCTTATGGGTGCAAGCGCCAAGCTGTCCCATTCGCCCGTCCTGCGCGGGCTGGCCGGGCTCTACACCACTGTCATCCGAGCGCTGCCCGACCTGCTTCTGATGCTGATCGTCTTTTATGGCGGGCAGATCCTGCTGAACCGCGTGGCGACCGCGCAGGGCTGGGGCTACATGGACGTGAACGCCTTCGCGGCGGGCACGATCACCCTGGGCTTCGTCTTCGGCGCCTATCTGACCGAAACCTTCCGGGGCGCGATCCTGGCCATCCCGCGCGGCCAGATCGAGGCAGGGCACGCGATGGGCCTGTCGCGCGGCCAGGTGATGCGCGACATCGTCATTCCGCAGATGATCCGCCACGCCATCCCCGGCTTTACCAACAACTGGCTGGTGATGCTGAAGGCCACGGCGCTTGTGTCGATCATCGGGCTGGACGACATGGTCCACCGCGCGTCCCTGGCATCCGCCGCGACGCGGGAACCCTTCACCTTCTATGCGCTGATCGGGGCGATCTACCTGGCGGTCACGACCGTCTCGATCCTGCTGCTTGGCGCGCTGAACCGGCGCATGTCGCGCGGGATCCGGTCGGAGGTCAGGGCATGATCGACTGGGCCATCGTGCGCGAGATGCTGCCCGCCTTCTGGCACGGGCTTCAGATGACGCTGCTGTTGCTGGTGACTTCGGCCGTGGCAGGGCTGGTGCTGTCGGTGCCGCTTTCGGTGGCGCGGTCTGCGCGCAGCCCCTGGGCCCGCTGGCCGGTCTTCGGCTTTACCTTCGTGATCCGGGGGACGCCGCTTCTGGTGCAACTGTTCATCCTGTATTACGGGCTGCCGCAATTCGGGGTGATCCGCAACAGCGCCCTGTGGCCGCTGCTTCGCGACCCGTGGTTCTGCGCTTGGGCAGCCTTCACGCTGAACACCACGGCCTACACGACCGAGATCTTCGCAGGCGCCATCCGCACCACCCCCGCCGGAGAGATCGAGGCCGCGCGGGCGATGGGCCTGACCCGCGCCCAGGTCTTTCGCGACGTGTTCTGGCCCGGCGCCTGGCGCCGCGCCTTGCCCCAATACGGCAACGAGATCATCCAGCTGATGCACGCCACCGCCCTGGCCAGCACCGTCACCATCGTCGAGATCCTGCGCGTCGGCCGCGATGTCTACACCAACTACCTGAAGATCCCCGAAAGCTTCGGCATGGCGGCGGTCTTCTATCTGGCGCTGACCCTTGTCCTGGCCGGGTTGTTCCGGCTTCTGGAACGCCATTTCCTGCGCCATCTCGATCCACGCGCAAGCGCGACCCCCATGCCCGAACCCGTGAAAGCCTCTGCCCATGCGTGAACGCTGCTTTTCCCTGCCCGGACGCGGTCCCGGCACCCGCCACCAGGTCCTGACCCTGTCCTTTGGCGATCCCGACGCGCGGCCGCATGTCCATGTCCAGGGCGGGCTTCATGCCGACGAAGGCCCCGGCATGATGGTCGCCCGGCTGCTGGCGGACCTGCTGGCGCAGGCCGAGGCGGAGGGACGGCTGCGGGGCCATGTGACCGTGGTGCCCTTTGCAAATCCGCTGGGGCTGGGGCAGGTGCTTCACGGCGATCATTCGGGGCGGTTCGATCTTTACGACGGGCGGAACTTCAACCGCGACTATCCCGACCTGTCCGATGACGCCGCAGCCCGGCTGAAAGGCAGCCTGACGGATGACCCGCAGCGCAATGTGGCCCTGGTGCGCGGCGCCTTGCGCGCGGCCTTGCGGGAACGCCGGCCCGTAGGGCCGGCTGAGGCGCTGCGCCATCACCTGATGGGCCTGGCCCTGGATGCCGACGTGGTGCTGGATCTCCATTGCGACGGAGAGGCCGAGATGCATCTTTACACCCAGCCCGCCGCCTGGGACCGGCTGGCCCCCCTGGCGACCCTGACCGGCTGCCGGGCGGTGCTGCTGGCCGAGGTTTCGGGCGGCCATCCCTTTGACGAGGCCTTGTCCGGTCCCTGGACCGCAATTGCCGCGCGCTTTCCCGACCGCCCGATCCCCCTGGGCTGCGCCAGCACCACCGTCGAATTGCGCGGACGGTCCGATGTCTGCCGGACCCTGGGGATGCGCGATGCCCAAGCGATCATGGATTACCTGACGCATCTGGGCGTCCTGTCGGGCAGCGTCGATCTGCCCCCCGCCGCCTGCAGCCCCACGCCCCTTGCGGGATCCGAGGCGCTGACCGCGCCTGCCGCGGGGCTGATATCCTATGCGGTGCCACTGGGAAGCCTGGTGCAGGCGGGCCAGACCGTGGCCGAGATCACCGACCTGGAAACCGGCCAGGCGATCCCCGTCCGCGCCAGCACCACGGGCGTCTTTTATGCCCGCCCCGCCACCCGCATCGCAGAGGCCGGAAAACGCCTGGGCAAGATTGCCGGCGACCGGCCCTTCCGCGATGGCCCGCTGCTCAGCCCCTGAGGGATCTGCCATGACCATGCTGAACGCCACCGACATCCGCAAAAGCTTCGGCACCCGAGAGGTGCTGCGCGGCATCAGCCTTGCCGCCGCCAAGGGCGACGTGATCTCGATGATCGGTTCTTCGGGGTCGGGGAAAAGCACCTTCCTGCGCTGCCTAAACTTCCTTGAACATCCCACCCAGGGCCAGATCGCGCTTGGCGGGCAGGTTCTGGCCTGCAAGCGCGACCGCAACGGCGACCAGACGGTGGCCGACCCGGCCAAGTTGCGGGCCTTTCGGGCGCGGGTGACGATGGTCTTCCAGCAGTTCAACCTGTGGTCCCACATGACCGCGCGGGACAATGTCATGCTGGGACCGATCCGCGTCCACGGCCTGACCCGCGCCGAGGCGGGCGAGCGGGCCGACCACTACCTGTCCCGCGTGGGCGTGGCGCACCGGAAGGATGCCTATCCGGGTTTCCTGTCCGGGGGCGAGCAGCAGCGCGTGGCCATCGCCCGCGCCCTTGCGATGGAACCTGACCTGATGCTGTTCGACGAGCCGACCAGTGCGCTTGATCCCGAACTGGTGGGCGAGGTCCTGCGCGTCATGCGCAGCCTGGCCGAGGAAGGCCGCACCATGATCGTCGTCACGCACGAGATGAACTTTGCCCGCGACGTCGCCAACCGCGTGGTCTTCCTGGACCAGGGCGTCATCGCCGAGGAAGGCTGCCCCGGCGAGGTCCTGCGCCGACCGCGGACCGAACGCCTGCAGGGCTTCCTGGCCGCGCAGGCCGCTTAGGCACCGGGCTGCCGTCAGGGGGCGGCCCGGTCATGGCAGTCCTGCCAAACCGGGCCGGGATCAGGCCGCGCCGACGGCCTCGGCCCGGCAGATCATCCCGAACAGGTCGCGGGGATCGTCGGGATCGGCGATCATGTCCAGGTCCTGGAAAAAGCCCGTGCCGCGCAGGCGCGTGTGGATATGGCGCAGCGCGCTGAAATCCTCGATGGCAAAGCCCACGCTGTCGAACAGCGTCACCTGGGACGGGCCGGTCCGGCCCGGCGCCTGGCCCGCGATGACCTGCCACAATTCGGTCACGGGATGGTCGGGGTCCAGTTGCTGGATTTCGCCCTCGATCCGGGTCTGGGGCGGGTATTCGACAAAGATCCCGGCGCGGTGCAGGATGGCGGGGGCCAGTTCCGTCTTGCCGGGGCAGTCGCCGCCCACCGCGTTGATATGGACCCCGCCGCCGACCATGTTGTCGGTCAGGATCGTCGCATATTGCTTGTCCGCCGTGCAGGTCGTGATGATCTGCGCGCCCAGGATCGCCTCCTCGGCGGTGTTGCAGCACACCACCCGCAGGCCGCGCCCGGCAAGGTTAGCCGCGCATTTGCGGGTGGCGGCAGGGTCGATGTCG
Organism: Paracoccus sp. (in: a-proteobacteria); assembly: GCA_031178645.1. Lineage (GTDB taxonomy): Bacteria > Pseudomonadota > Alphaproteobacteria > Rhodobacterales > Rhodobacteraceae > Paracoccus. The sequence continues at coordinate 12,543 of JAPSIP010000001.1, forward strand.
TAAAGGCGCACCTCCTCGATCCCGCAGACGGCCTTCATGGCAAGGGCCTGGAACTCGGCCTGGGCGCCATTGCCGATCATCGCCATGGTGCGGGCATCGCGCGGGGCCAGCCATTTCGCGGCCATCGCGCTTGTCGCCGCCGTGCGCAGCGCCGTCAGGATGGTCATTTCCGACAGCATCACCGGATAGCCCGTCGCCACGTCGGCCAGGACGCCGAAGGCCGTCACGGTCTGCAGGCCGCGCCGCATGTTGCCCGGATGGCCGTTCACGTATTTGAAGCCGTATTGCTGCCCGTCCGAGGTGGGCATCAGCTCGATCACGCCGATATCGGAATGGCTGGCGACGCGAGGGGTCTTGTCGAACTGGGGCCAGCGGCGGAAATCGGCCTCGATCGCATCCGTCAGCTCGACCATCATCCGTTCGATCCCGACATGCAGGACCAAGCGCATCATGTGATCGACGCTAACAAAGGGAACAAGCGCCTGGCGCGAGGGCGGGGTCATGGGCATCTCCTTCAGGTGAATGAGCGTGTGGGGCGGTCGAAGACCTTGCGGCCCATCAGGCTGCCCGTCAGGTCGACCATCAGCTTTGCGGTGCGGCCGCGGTTGTCCAGGAACGGGTTCAGCTCGACCAGGTCCAGCGAGGTCATCAGCCCCGTCTCGTGGATCAGTTCGCAGGCCAGATGCGCTTCGCGGAAGGTGGCGCCGCCGGGAACGGTGGTGCCCACGGCGGGGGCGATGCTTGGGTCCAGGAAATCCACGTCCAAGCTGACATGCAGCTTGCCCTGCGCCGCGCGCACCCGGTCCAGGAACGCGCCAAGGGGGGCGGTGATGCCCTGTTCGTCCAGCACGCGCATGTCGTTGACCGCAATGTCGCTGTCCTTCAGGGCGCGATGCTCGGCCGGATCGACGCTGCGAATGCCGAACAGGCAGATGCGCTCCGCCGGGATCGGCGCGGGGAAAGGCCCAAAGGCGTCAAAGCCCGGCCGGCCCGCCGCATAGGCCACCGGCGTGCCGTGCAGGTTCCCCGTTGTCGTGCTGAGGGGCGTGTGGAAATCGCTATGCGCGTCCATCCACAACAGGAACAGCGGGCGGCCTTGGGCGGCGGCATCCTCGGCCGCGCCGGCCACGGATCCAAGCGCCAGCGAATGATCCCCGCCCAGCACGACGGGCATCCCGCCCTGGCGCAAGGCGTCGCGCACCGCGTCGCGGATCAGCCCGGTCCAGGCAACCGTGGCGGCAAGCTGGTCCACCGCGCCGTTCGCGCAATGCCGCTGCGGCAGCACCTGGGGCAGCGCAAGGTCGCCCGTGTCTGCGACGGCCAGGCCCAGACCCTCGAGAAGCGGCCGCAGTCCCGCCACGCGATAGGCTGCCGGCCCCATCAGGCATCCCGGCTGCCGTTGGCCGCTGTCGACGGGCGCGCCGATCAGAATGGGTCGTGTCATGGTCACCTCGGGTGGTTTTGGACAGGATGCTGCGCGAAACAGGCAGGTCTCAACTGGACAATCCGCAGCTTCGGCAGGCAAACTGCGCGAAATGGCCAGATGGACCTGCCGAAATGGATGATCTAGATCAACGGCTGATCGCCGAATTGCGCCGGGACGGACGCGCCTCGGTCCAGCATCTGGCGGACCGCCTGGGCGTCACCCGCGCGACCGTGCGGCTGCGGATGGCGCGCCTGCAGCAGAAGGGAGAGATCCTGGGCTATACGGCCGTGACCCGGGGCGATGTCTCTGATGCGCCGGTGCGCGGCCTTGTGCTGATCGGGATCGAGGGCCGCGGCGGCGACCGCATCATGGCGCGCCTGTCGGGCATGGCGCAGGTCACCGCCGTTCATTCCACCAACGGCAAATGGGATCTGGTGGTCGAGATTTCGACGCAATCCCTGGCCGAACTGGACGAGGCCCTGCGCCGCATCCGCAACCTGGAAGGGGTCGTCACCTCCGAAACGAACCTGCTTCTGGCATCGCGCCGCGCCTCATCGCGATGGAGCTGACCGCGCTGCGACGCACCAAGACGGCGGCTTGAACTTTCGCGCCGCGGCGGCTTTTCTGCGCCTTCGGGCCAGGATCGTGCCCGGCGAAAGGAACGGGGACATGACAGGCCAGGACGATTTCCGCTCGGACACGGTGACGCGGCCGGATGCGGCCATGCGGGCGGCGATGGCTTCGGCCGAGGTGGGCGATGCGGTCTACGAGGATTGCCCGACCACCCGCAGGCTGGAAGCGATGGCGGCGGAACGCCTGGGGAAGGAGGCGGCGCTGTTCTTTCCAACCGGAACGCAGTCGAACCTTGCCGCGCTGATGGCCCATTGCGGTCGCGGCGACGAATATCTGGTCGGGCACACGGCCCATACCTTCCTGTATGAAGGGGGCGGCGCGGCGGTGCTGGGTTCGATCCAGCCCCAGCCATTGCCGAACGAGGCGGACGGGACCATCGCCTTGTCCACCATCGAGGCCGCGATCAAGCCCGATGATTTCCACCATGCCAGAACCCGGCTTCTGACGCTTGAGAACACGTTCGGCGGCCTGGTGCTTGACCCGGCCTATCTGGACGCGGCGACCGGGCTGGCGCGGCGCCACGGCCTTGCCACCCATCTGGACGGCGCGCGGCTGATGAATGCGGCGGTGGCCACGGGCTGCGCGCCCGACGCGCTTGTGCGGGGCTTCGATACCGTGTCCCTGTGCCTGTCCAAGGGTCTGGGCGCGCCCGTCGGATCTGTCCTGGCCGGGCCGGCGGAGGTGATCGCCTCGGCCCGCAGGCTGCGCAAGATGCTGGGCGGCGGGATGCGGCAGACGGGCATCCTGGCCGCCGCGGCGATCCATGCGCTTGACCATAATGTCGCGCGGCTGGCGGATGACCATGCCCTTGCGGCGCGTCTTGCGGATGTGCTTGCGGCCTTTCCCGAACTGGGCTCGGGTCCGGCGCGGACCAACATGGTCTTCATGACCCCCAGCGGCACGGATGTCGGCGCCTTCCGGCAGTTCCTGGCGGACCGGGGCATTGTCGTGGGCGGGCGCTATGGCAGCCTGCGGTGGGTGACGCATCTTGATGTCGATGACGCCGCGGTCGATCGGCTTCAGGCGGCCTGCGAGGCCTATTTCTCGCGCGTCCGGCACAGCTAGGTTTCCGGCCGCTTTGGCCCCGAACCTTGCCCCGCGAAAAGGCCAAGGCGGCTGGAACACCCGGCGCTTTGGCCGGTTTCGCAGATCCTGCGGCGGAAGATGGGCGGCATCATGTCTTCGACCACCACGATGTCCTTGTCGGGCACCCCTGCCGAGGTCTTCCTGCGCCATGTCGATCAGTTCACATATCGCCGGAACAGGTCGGACCGGGCAAGGGCGCTGACCAACGTCACCTTCTTCGCGGGGGCAGGCTTTTCGAAGGCTTGGGATCCCAGGGCACCCATCGGATGCGAACTGTTCACGCTGGACACCAAGCTGATCCGGGACGTGGCGGATGCCGGCAGTCTGGCGCGGATGTTCGGGCTGGACGCATCAGACAGGATCACGCCCGAGACGCTGAGGCAGATCGTCTATCAACTGGACATGTACGACCGCTTTCCCGATGTGCGGCCGCGCTATCTTGACGAACAGAACCTGCGGATGTTCCGCGGCGCGCTGCGGGCCGCGGTGCAGGACCGCTATGACCGGGCGACGCGGCTGAACTATTACGACGGGGCGGCGGGCAGGTTTCCCATGGGCTTGCCCACGGCCCGGCAAGGGGACATCATGGGCTTTTTCCGGCACCTGCGGTTCGGCCCCGTGGCCGAGGATCCGTGGGAAGGCGTCCGGACCCATTTCATCACCACCAACTATGACTATGTGATCGAGACGATCCTGGACAACCTGACCCCCGATGCCGCGCCGCTGTTCTTCAACACCTATCGCGGCTTCACCCCGGTGCAGATCGTCGGCGGTCCCGGCTTCGCGCCGGTCCATGAACACTGGCAGGCGCAGCACCTGCTGAAGATCAACGGCGGCTTCGAAATCCTGCGCCGGGGCGATGGCTATGTGCTGGATTACGGCAAGCGCGATGCCCGGTCGATCATGGCCGATCCGCCGGTGGTGACGCTGGCCTCGCGCGAACAGGACTACTCGGATCCGTATTTCGCGATGGTCTTTCCCAAGGTGGTCCGGCTGATGCGGGATTCGACGATCCTGGTGATCGTGGGATACAGCCTACCCGCCGACGATGCGCTGATCCGCTTCTTCCTGCGCCAGTTCGCCGAGGAACCCGAGGACGGCCTGGGCAAGGTGATTTTCTATCTTGGTCCCGGCGATGCCGAGGAAAAGCGCCAGACCATCGCCGAGGTCTTCCCGGCGATGGAGCGGATGGAGGCGCCGCAGCTTGTCACCTATGATGCAGGCTTCGACCAGTTCGCGCGGGAATGCCTGGACCTTCTGGGCCGCCGCGGCTGATGGCCGGGTGCGAAGCCGGCACCTGGCCTGCGCGGCCCTGACGCCGCTAGCCGTCGCGGCGGCCTTCCGGCTTGACGGGCGACATGATCGCTTCGTCCGCCTCGTCCGGGCCGCCTGCCGTGCCGCCTTCGCCCGCCTCGATGATGCGGCCGTCGGCGGGGCTGAGATTGTCGGTCAACTCCTCGGCCGGAAACTCCTCCAGGGGCTGGTCCTGGGCCTCGGGGAAGGCGTCCTCGACCGAGCCGTCGCCGCGTCTCATGCTGCCGGGCGACCGCTTGCCATGCGGGTGGTCGATGTCGTTGGGTCCGCCCGGACGTTCGTCCTGATGCGAGATCTGGTGGATCTGTTCGGGATCTTCCATGTCAGCCTCTCCGCCGTGAAGGGGGAAAACCATGCAGCCGGGAAATGGTTCCGGGGCTGGCCGCCGGGCGCGGGGACGATCCTGCGACCCCCCTTGCCGGCTGTCAGCTGCCGCGGTGGAACCAGCGGATATGGGTCGACGCGTTGGCCGGTGTCGGCGGGCCGGCAAGCCGCTTGCTGGCCGAGGAAAGGGCCATGTATTCAAGCCCCGCCCCATCGCCCAGCCAGTCCGCCGCCCGCTGGCTGCACAACTGGACCGCTGCATCGACCACCAGGCGGAACCCGGCGGGCTTTCGCATCCGCCCCACATCCCTGAAGCGGACAGGGATCATCACGTCGTCATAGCCGGTCATGAACATGAAGGGGATGTTCCTGGCCTTCAGCGCATCCGCGACGTTGAACCGCGCGCCATTGCCCAGGTTGATGTCGATGATCGCGCAGGTGGGCGTCTCGGCGTCGATCAGATCCAGGGCCTGGTCCTCGTGGGCGACCGGCCCAAGCAGATCGGCCCCGGCCTTGCGCAGAACCTCCTCGATCCCGATGGCAAGGTGGAAATCATCCTCGACCACCAGAACCTTCACCCCATGCAGCCTTGCTTCATTGGCCATGCTCATGCTCCTCCTGCGGTGACGATATTGGGCGTCATCGCGTTTCTTCCAGAATGCCGTGGTGCCGCCGATGCGGCGGTCGAACAGAAAAGACACAGGAACAACTTCACCAACCCCGAGCCTGCCACGACCCGCCCCCCGATGCGCTTGTCCCCCGGCGTGTCGACCGCAGGGACTCCGCAGGACGCACAGCTTCTGCTTGACGGCCGGGATGCAGGACATCCGGGCGGCAGGCTTGGCAGTTCCTGAAGTCTCCGCAACAACAGCCTGCGGCGCTTCATCTCGATCCTTGACTACGTCTTTTGTGAAACGGCGGGGGCGGGCTTATGTTCCACCAATTGCTTTTTGTTCAGCCGCAGGCGGATCCGCCCATCCCGTTGAGGACAGGACGTTAATGCGGTCCCGTCAGGCCCGCAGCCAATCCGGCGCAAGCTGGATTTCGGCGGCCTCGGCGAGGGGCAGGACGCGCTGCAATTCCGCCATCAGCCCGGCCTGCCGGGCTAGGCCCATCCGCACCCCGGTTTCGGGCCAGAAGGCGCGCACAGACAGCACGCCCTTGTCGCGCCGGGCGTCCAGGCGGCCGATCAGCCGGTCGCCCTGCAGCACCGGGAACACGTAATAGCCAAAGCGCCGCTGCGGTTCGGGCACGAAGATCTCGATCCGGTAATGGAAACCGAACAGCCGCTCGGCCCGCGCCCGGTCGCGCAGGGCCGGGTCAAAGGGCGAAAGCAGCCGCACCCGCTGCGAGGGCTGCGGCAGCGCGGCCAGCCCGTCCAGGATCTGCGGCGTCGAGACGCAAGGCCTGCGCGATCCGTCGGCCATCTCAACCTCGACGGCGATGATCCGGCGGGCGGCGAGGGCTTTGGCGCACCTCTGCCTGGCCTCTTCGCGGCTGGCGATGTCGAAGAAGGCGGCCAGTTCGCCGCTGGTGGCAAAGCCAAGCCGGTCGAGGGCTGCGGACATGGCCCAGTCCACGACATCGGGCGCGGCCATTGGGGCATCGCGATAGGGCGCCGGAATGACCCTTTCGGCCAGGTCATAGACCTTGCGGAACCCGACACGGTGGCTGATCGCCAGGCGGCCCGACCGCCACAGGTATTCAAGCGCCGTCTTCGAGGGATGCCAGTCCCACCAGCCGCCCCCGCCGCGCGGTTCGTCCGGGCCCACCTCGGCGGCACTTGTGGGGCCGTGATCGGCGATCCGTTGCAGGACTGCATTCGTCTCGTCTTCCCAGCCGGGGCGACGGCAGGCGGGCCAGCGTTGCCGGATCCGCGCCTCGTCCCGGGCGAATTTCAACCGCCACATGGGATAGAACTGCATCGGCAGGACGGCGGCGTCATGGGTCCAGTGCTCGAATGCCGCGCGGTGGCGGGCAACCAGATGGCCAAGCGACCGGGGGCGATAACGGGCCCGGCGCGACCACAGGATCAGGTCATGCGCCCGCGCCAGCGTGTTGACGCTGTCCACCTGGACAAATCCCAGGGCCCCCAGCAGATCGCCCAGATCCGCGCCCGTGCCAGGGCCGGACCCTTGCCGCAGCAGCAGGTGGCGATCCAGGAACAGCCGGCGGGCATCCGTGTTCTTCAGCAGGGGCGGGCTCATGCCGCCACCTTAGCCGCCCGCACCGGAACCGCAATCCGCCCCGGATGGGGCGGCGTCCCATGATCGCCTGCCCGTCCAACCCCTGCCGGACGCAACCCAGGATCGTGTAAACCAAGCGTAATTCACCTTCTGCCATGTTCTTTGCGGGCACAGGCAGCAGGGTGGGGAACTTGCGGCCGCGGATGATGTTGATCATCCTGTAGGCGGTGTCCCCGGGGCCACCGGCCGGACGTGCCTGGACCATGCCGCCGCGTAACGTGTCAAACCCGTGCAAACTAATTCACTTTACCGGCCTTCACGCTTCCGCTTATCAAGGGGCCGGTGGCCAGTAGGGCCGCATGAGGACCATCTGGTGGACAATCTTTCTTCTGAGTTGGTGTCGGTAAAAGTTGGCGAGGTGGTCCAGGCAACAGTTTTTCGCCTTTCAGCGGGATGGGATGCGGTCCTGTCGCTGCCCGAGGATGTCCTGCCAGGCGACCTGGCCATCATCCGGGGGCTTCTGGCCTTGCCGGTCGAGACCGACGCAGGCGGTTCGGTCCGCGTTGCCGTCGGACGGGGGCAAGGGTTCCGCCTGTCGCTGCGCGCCCAGGAGATCGACGGCACCGACAGCCCCGTTTCCATCGCCGCCATTCCCGTGCCCGGCCCGGGCGGGGCCGTGTCGGAATGGCTTTGCACCCTGTCCCGCAACGCGGGCGACCAATGGCCCGATCAGCAGGGCGCGGGGCTGGCGGAGCGGCAGTCCTTCCTTCTGGCGCTGTCCGACGCGATCCGCAATCTGGCTGGGCCGCACGCCATCATGCATCACGCCGCCCGGACCCTGGGCCTGCGGCTTGGCTGCGGCCGGGTGCGCTATGTCGATCTGGACCGGGCACGGCTGACCTTTGCCGCCTCGGCCGAATGGGCCAATGCGGACCGGGGGATCGAACCTGTCGCCGACCGCTTTTCCCTCAACCTGGTCGGCCCGGCCTTTATCCAGGCCGTCATGCGTGGCGGTGTTCTGTGCATCGACGATGTCGTCACCGATCCGCGAACGCGCGAAAACCCCGGTTTCTTTCTGCAGTTCCAGGTTTCCTCGGGGATGGTGGTGCCGCTGATCAAGGACGGCGTCCTGATCGCCGCGCTGACCGTCCACGATCCCGACCCGCGCCTTTGGTCGCGCGATGAGATCGATCTTGCACGCGAGGTTGCCGAACGCACCTGGTCGGCGGTCCAGCAGGCCAAGGCGGAACTGGGATTGCAGCAGACCCAGTCCGAGCTTCGCCTCGCGCTCGAGGTGGCGGGGCTGGGGCATTGGCAGCTTGATCTTGAAACCTGCAAGCTGGATGCTTCGGACGAGATCAAGGCCCTGTTCGGCTGCGACCTGGATCAGGCCATGTCGCAGCGGACGATGGCGGATGCCTTTCATCCCGACGACCGCGAGGGTTTCCGCAAGGCCCTGGGCCAGGCCATTGCCGAAAAGTCGGGCTTCGACATCACCGGCCGCTGCCTGGTCGCGGGCCAGATCCGCTGGATATCGCTGAAGGGCCGGTTTGATCCGGTGGACAACCACGCCGGACGGCTGGTGGGCGTCGGACGGGACATCACCCGCGACCGGGCCTGTGCCGAAGCCCGCCGCCTGGACGCCGAGCGTCTGCGCCTTATCATCGACAGCGCCAAGGACTATGCCATCCTGACCGCCGATGACGACGGGATCATCACCAGCTGGAACACTGGGGCCGAGCGTATTCTGGGCTTTTCCGAGGAAGAGGCCATCGGCCAGCACCTGCGGATCTTCTTC
>JAPSIP010000117.1 GCA_031178645.1 Paracoccus sp. (in: a-proteobacteria)
GCCCGCGCCCTGGTGCGCCGGTCCGGCGGGCGCGCGACATCCGTCCAGCAGGGGGGGGCGCCGTCGGTCGATCTGAACCGCATGTCGGTGTCGCTTGCGGGCGTGCCGCTGTCCGTGACGCCGCTGGAATACCGGCTGCTGTCCTATCTGACGCTGCACCGCGACCGGACCGTCCCGCCGTCGGAACTGCTGGAGCATCTTTACGGCGACGACGACACCCGCGACGCCAACGCGCTCGAGGCGGTGATCGCCCGGCTGCGCCGCAAGGTCGGGCCGGGGCTGATCCACACCCGGCGCGGCTTCGGCTATGACCTGGGGGCGCCCGGCTGATGCGCCGGTCCCTGCGGCTGCGGCTGCTGGTCGTCGGCGCCTTTGCCATCGTGGCAACGCTGTGGGGGGCCGCGCTTGGGCTGGCCCTGCTGTTCGAACGCCATGTCGAACGGGTCGCGGTGGGCGATCTGGAGGCCCGCGCGCAGACCCTGGCCGGGATCGTCGAACATGACGCCGAAGGCGTGCCCCGGCTGGCCGCGCCCCCGCCGGACCGCCTGTATCAGCAGCCCTTCTCGGGCCATTACTGGCAGGTGGCCCTAGGATCCGAGGTGCAGCGATCGCGGTCGCTTTGGGATTACAGCCTGCCCATGGATCGCGCAGCCCCCCCGCCCGGCCGGACCGAGGTGCTGGATCTGCCCGGACCGCAAGGGGAACGCCTGCTGGCCGTGGAACAAAGCCTTCTGGTGGGGCGCGGCCCGGAAGCGCTTGCCCTGCGGATCATCGTCGCCTCGGACCGGGCGGTGCTGACGGCGGCGCGGCGGGATTTCCTGGCCGACCTCATGCCTTACCTGGCCTTTCTGGGCCTGCTTCTGGGCATCGCGTCCTGGCTGCAGATCCGCATCGGCCTGTCGCCCCTGGCCGAGGTGGCGGACCGTGTGCAGGCCCTGACCCCGGGGCAGCGGTCGCGGATCGGCACCGACCTGCCCGACGAGATGCTGCCCTTGTCGCGCCAACTGGACGCGCTGCTGGACGCCCGCGATGCCGAACTGCTGCGCGCGCGGCACCGGGCGGGCGATCTGGCGCATGGTTTCAAGACGCCGCTCCAGGCACTGCTGGGCGACGCCGGCACCCTGCGCGGCCGAGGAGAGCCGGAAATCGCCGGCAGCATCGAGACGGTCGTGACCTCGATGCGGCGGCTGGTGGACCGCGAACTGGCCCGCGCCCGCATCCAGTCCGACCGCCACGCGGCCGAGGCCGATCCCGTCGCCGTCCTGGCCCGCCTGGTCACGGTGCTGAAGCGCACGCCGAAGGGCGGAACCCTCGATTGGCAGACCCGCACCGGCGATCCCGCCACGCGCGCCCGCATCGACCCCGACGACCTGACCGAGGCGCTTGGCGCCTTGTTGGAAAACGCCATGCATCACGCCGATGCCGTGGTCGAGGCGGTCGTGACCCGGCAGGGCAACCGCGTGACCATCGCCATCTGCGACGACGGCCCCGGCGTGCCCGACACGGCCTTGGCAAGCCTGCCGCAGCGGGGGATGCGCCTGGACGAAAGCGGCGACGGTCAGGGCATCGGCCTTGCCATCGTCAGCGACATTGCCGAGGCGGCAGGGGGCGATCTGACCCTGACCAACACCCGGCCCGGGCTTTGCGTGGAACTGACACTGGCAGCGGCAGCAACCCGCCGATAAGCTGCCCCCAACAACAAGGGGGCAGGACATGACACGGACGGGCGGGGCTTTGGTGGTGGATTGTCTGATGGCGCTTGGCGCGACCAAGGCATTCGGCATTCCGGGCGAAAGCTATCTGGCGGTGCTGGACGCGCTGCACGACACGCAGGGGCGGCTGGATTTCGTTCTTTGCCGGCACGAAGGTGGCGCGGCCTTCATGGCCTCGGCCTGGGGCAAGCTGACCGGCAAGCCCGGCATCTGCCTTGTCACACGTGGCCCCGGCGTCACCAACGCGGCCATCGGCATCCACACCGCCATGCAGGACAGCGCGCCAATGCTGGTGCTGGTGGGCCAGGTCGGCACCGACATGATCGGGCGCGAGGCCTTCCAGGAAATCGACTATCGCGCCGTCTTCGGCAGCATGGCGAAATGGGCCGTCCAGATCGACCGCGCCGACCGCATTCCGGAAATCCTGGCCCGCGCCTGGAAGACCGCCGTGACCGGCCGCCCCGGCCCCGTCGTCATCGCCCTGCCCGAGGACATGCTGACCAGCCTGACCGACACCCCGCCCCTGACCGGCCCGGCCGAGATCGCCGAACCCGCGCCCCTGCCCGCCGCCCTGGACAAGGCGCTGACCATGCTGGCCGGGGCCAGGCGTCCGCTGATCCTGGCCGGGGGCTGCACCTGGACCGCCCAGGGCAAGGCCGCGATGCAACGCTTTGCCGAGGCGTCCGACATCCCCGTCCTTGCGGCCTTCCGCTTCCAGGACTGCATCGACAACACCTCGCCCGTCTATGCAGGCGAGGCTGGCGTGGGGATGCCGACCCATGTGCGCCGCCTGATCGCGGAATGCGACCTGCTGCTGGCCGTGAACGTCCGCTTTGGCGAGATGACCACGAATGCCTATACGCTGCTGCGGGTGCCGCAGCCGGAACAGGTGCTGATCCATGTCCATGCCTCGGATGCCGAGATCGGCAAGATCTATCAGCCGCAGCTTGGCATCCAGTCGGGCCCGAACGCCTTTGCCGATGCGCTGCGCCCCGTCACCGGCCCGTGGTCCGACTGGCGCAAGGCCGCGCGGGCGGGGTTCCTGGCCTCGATGCAGGCGCCTGCGCAACCCTCGCCCGTGGACATGGTGGCGGTCATGGACCACCTGCGCGCGACCCTGCCCGAGGATGCGATCCTGACCAATGGCGCGGGCAACTTCGCGGTCTGGCCCAACAAGTTCTTCGCCTTCGGCCCCAAGGCGCGGCTGCTGGCCCCGCAGTCGGGCGCAATGGGATACGGGCTGCCCGCCGCGATCGCGGCCAAGGTGGCGCATCCCCGGCGTACCGTGGTCTGCTTCGCGGGCGACGGCGATTTCCAGATGACCTGCGCCGAACTGGCGACCGCTGCCCAGGCCGGGGCGCAGCCCATCGTGCTGGTCCTGAACAACGGGATCTACGGCACGATCCGCGCGCATCAGGAACGCAACCATCCCGCCCGCGTGTCCGGCACGACCATGCAGAACCCCGATTTCGTGATGCTGGCCCGCGCCTATGGCTTCCATGCCGAACGCGTAGGCGCGACCGGCGATTTCGCTGCGGCCTTTGACCGCGCCATGCAGTCCAAGACCGGGGCACTGCTGGATCTGGACATCTCGCCCGAGGCGCTGACCCCGCGCCAGACCCTGACCCAGATGCGAGAGGCCGCGCTGTCGCGGCAGGACGGCTGAGGGCCCCTAGCGTTCCAGGATCAGCAGGTCGCCCTCGAAACTGACGCGGGCGAAGGTGCGCAGATAGGACATGCCCAGCAGCGATCCGTCCAGGTCGCCGCCGATCACCCAAGCGCGGACGTTGCGATCCACGATGTCGCCAATGGCGATTTCGTCGATGGTGACCGGGGCGGTCTGCACCTGCCCGTTCGCGGTCATGGCCGTGCCGATATAGGCCAGATCGTCCGGGTCCAGCCCCACGCGGCGCGCATCCGCCGGGCCAAGCGCGATGGATGACGCGCCGGTATCGACCATGAAGCGCACCTCCTCTCCGTTCACCTGGGCTGTCAGGTGGAAATGGCCGTCGCGGGCCACCGGGATCTCGATCCGGCCGCGATCCAGCACCTGCTGGCGCGGGGCGTTGCCGGTGATCCACCAGTCGGCGGCAAGGGCCGCGCCTGCAAAGATCACGGCCCACAGCATCAGCTGGCGCAGCACCTGCCCGCCCCGGCCTGCCAGCTCGAAGATCATCGCGCCGCCGATCACCAGCAGCAGGACGCCGTAATAGACAAGCTGCATCGTGTCGTCGTTGGTCATGGCACCAGCCCCGATCCCTTCAGCCCGTCGATGACGAACTGCACCGACAGCGCGGCCAGCAGCATGCCCAGCAGGCGGGTCACGACCATCACGCCCGTCCGGCCCAGCGCATGGGCCAGGGGCGTGGCGATCACGAACAGCATCATGGCGATGGCCAGCACCGCCAGCATCACCAGGTTCACCATCACCATGTGGCCGATGCCCGGCGCCTCGCCCATCAGCAGGATCATCGTGGCAAGCGCCCCCGGCCCCGCCAGCAGCGGCATGGCCAGGGGAAAGACCGACGGGTCGTGATGCAGCGGGTCGCCGTCGCCCTGGTTCTCGCGCCGCTCGGTCCGGCGTTCGAACAGCATGTCAAGCGCGGTCAGGAACAGAAGCAGGCCCCCCGCAATGCGGAAGGCGGAAATCGAGATGCCGATGGTGGTCAGGATCGATTCGCCCGCAAAGCCGAAGATCATCATCAGAAGGCCCGCGATGACCAGCGACCGGAAGCCGATGCGGCGACGCTGGGCCGCGCTCATCCCCGGGGTCAGGGCGATGAAGACCGGCGCCAGACCCACGGGGTCGATCACCACAAACAGCGTGACGAAGGCAGTGACGTAAAGCGACAGATCCATGGGCGCTTATCGCCTGCCCCATGCGCCCTGCCAACCCGGATACCGGCCGGGCGCCACGTCAAAATCACGTCAGTTTGTTCCAGAACAAGCATCGGCGCCCCGATTTGCCGCAAGTGGGGTTTCGCTGCGGGGTGCAAGGCTCTATATTCCGGCAGAGTGGTTGAACCCAGGTCATTGGCCTGATCCTGGAACTGGAGAACTGAAATGCACATGCCGTCCCCCATGGCTCTGCTCGTCATTGCCGTCGTGGTCCTGGTCCTGTTCGGCCGTGGCAAGGTTTCCTCGCTGATGGGCGAAGTCGGCAAGGGAATCACCGCCTTCAAGAAGGGCATCAACGATGGCAACGCGGAAACCCAGGCCGAGCGTAATCCAGCGCTGGACCAGCCGGTTCCGCCCGTCCAGCCTGTCCAGCACGCCCAGCCCGTGCAGCCGGTTCATCAGGCCCAGCCCGTTCCGGGTACCGAGGCCCGCGACGTGACCCCGCAGAACGACACGCGCGTCTGATCCCGAAACCGGGACAGGGGTTCCAGAATGCTTGATGTCGGGTGGAGCGAACTGCTGCTGATTGGCGTCATCGCGCTGATCGTCATCGGTCCCGAGGATTTGCCGAAGCTGTTTCACACCCTGGGCCGCATCACGGCCCGGGCACGGTCCATGGCCCGAGAGTTCACAAGCGCGATGGAGGATGCCGCCAAGGGCAGCGGCATCAACGACGTGACCAAGGACCTGAAGACCCTCACATCGAAAAAGTCGCTGGGCCTGGACGCCCTGGACCGCGCGGCCACCAAGTTCGAGCAATGGGATCCCAAGGTCGGCCTGGACAAGACCTCCCGCGCCACGCCCGATCCTGCCGCACCGGCGCCCGCCGATACCCGGCCGATGGACGCGCCGCCGGTTCCCGCCGCCTTGCAGGCCGCGAACGAACCCACGCCGGCACCGGCCTTGGCCGCAACGGACAGTCCGCGCCGCATCGCAGGCGTCCGGCGTTCGGACATGAAGGACCATTAAGTGGCATCGCAAGACGTCGATGAGCTGGACGACAGCTCGGCCCCGCTGATCGAGCATCTCAAGGAACTGC
>JAPSIP010000118.1 GCA_031178645.1 Paracoccus sp. (in: a-proteobacteria)
CTTCCGGCTGTGGGAAACGGCGCGGGCCCTGGCGCCGCTGGCCCCGGATTTCGTGTCCGTCACCTATGGCGCGGGCGGCACGACCCGCAAGCTGACGCATGAGGCGGTGACGACCATCCACCGCCATTACGGCATCCCCGTCGCCGCCCACCTGACCTGCGTCGAGGCCACGCGGGCCGAGACGATGGAGATCGTGCAGGCCTATGCCGATGCCGGGATCCGAGAGATCGTGGCCCTGCGCGGCGATGCGCCCAAGGGCCAGGACCGCTTTACCCCCCATCCCGACGGCTTTGCCAATACGGTGGACCTGATCGAGGCAATCGCGGCGCGCGGCGACATGACGATCCGCGTCGGCGCCTATCCCGAGCCGCATCCGGACAGCAGCGGCACCGATGCCGACGTGGCCTGGCTGAAGCGCAAGATCGACGCGGGCGCGACAAGCGCGATCACGCAGTTCTTCTTCGACGCCGACACGTTCTTCCGCTTTCGCGACAAATGCGCGGCGGCGGGCATTGCAGCGCCGATCATCCCCGGCATTCTTCCGATCCAGGGTTGGGCGGGGGCCAAGCGTTTCGCCGCCACCTGCGGCACCAGCGTGCCAGCCTGGGCGGAGGAGGCGTTTTCCAAGGCTGCCGCCCAAGGCCCTGCGGCCGAGCGCGCCTTGTCGGAGCAGGCCTGCGTCAAGCTGTGCCGGGACTTGCTGGAAGGTGGCGCGGACCGGCTGCATTTCTATACGCTGAACCGGCCGGACCTGACGCTAGCGGTTTGCGGGGCGCTTGGGGTCGAGCCCCTCCGCGATCTGGGCGCGGTGGCTTAACGGGGGTACTTCCCGTCCCCCAGACCCCCTGTGGGATATTTGGGCCAAGGTGAAAGAGGTTATTCGAAGCCCATCACCGTGGCGCGGGTCATGGCGCCAAAGCCGTTGAAGCGGGTGTTGGTGACCACCGAATAGGCGCCCGCGCCGTGGAAGATGAGATAATCGTCTTCGGCCAGGTCGTCCGGCAGGCCCAGTTCGCCCGGCAGGCGGTCCAGCGAATCGCAGGTCGGACCGAAGACCACGCGGCCGATCCGGTCGCCGGTGCGGGGCTTGCCCTGCGGGGTCAGCACCTCGATCCGGTCGAGATTGCCGATAACCGGCAGTTCGGCCAGCCCGCCGTAAACGCCGTCGTTCAGGAAGACATCGGCCCCGTCTCGGACCGCCTTGACCCGTGTGATAAGGGCATAGGCGTCAGCGCAAAGGCCGCGCCCCGGTTCGCAGACCAGCTTGGGCGCGTCCGTGCCAAAGCATTCCGCGACCGTTTCGGCGATTTCGGTGAAGATCGCCTTAAGGTCCGGCTTGCCCCCCAGGACGCGGTGCGAGGGGAAGCCGCCGCCTACATTCAGCCGATGCGCCTTCACGCCCGCCATGTCGCAGACCCTGCGGGCCATGCGGATATAGCTTTGCCAGGCGGTCGGGTCGGCGCATTGCGTACCCGGATGAAAGGTCAGCGAGGCGACATAGCCGCGTTCCGCCACCATGCGCAGCAATTCCGCCGCCAGGTCAGGCGTTGCGCCGAATTTCGAACCGAAGTCATAGGCCGCGCCCAGCACCGGCAGCTTGAACCGGGCCGAGATCTCGACCCCCTGCCCGTCCACCTGGGTCGGCACCTGTTCGAACAGCTTGTCCAGTTCGCTGCGGCTGTCCACGGACCAGGCCAAGATCCCCTCGCGCACGGCATGGGCGATTTCGCGCGGAGAGCGGACGGGGTTATGGTAATGGCGCGCGGCGCCTGGCGCCAGGCGGCCGACCAGGTCGATCTCGAAGGGCGAGGCCAGGTCGAAGCCCTGGATTCCTGCGGTCACCAAGTTCTGGATCACGGCCTCGTCCGGGTTGGACTTGACGGCATAGGTGACAAGGCCGGGGAAGCCCTGCAGGAACTGCCGCGCCCGGTCCTGCAGGACGGTCGGGGCGAAGGCCATCACCGGATGGTCGGGCTGAAGATGGCGGATGATCTCGGCCGGGTTATCCCAAACGGTCTTCTGTGGCTCCATGGGCGGGATCCTTTTGCGCATTGGGTGCAGGCGGGGCGACAGGGTGAAGCCCCTCCCTCCAGACTGGCGCGCTTGGGTGCCGGTTTCACCGAGCAAAAGGGTAGATTTGCGCCCTCCGCCAGTTAAAATGACGAATCTGGTGTCGCTTTGACGAAGCAGGGGCACAAGGCCGTGGATGATCTGGATCGCAACATCGTGGCGCTGCTGTCCCAGGACGCCCGCATGTCCATCGCCGTTCTCGCCCGGCGGCTGAAGGTCGCGCGGTCGACCCTGCAAGCGCGGCTGGAGCGGCTGGAAACCTCGGGCGCCATCGCCGGATACACGCTGCGCCTTGGCGATGCCGCCCGGCTGGGCCGCATCCGCGCCACCGTCCTGCTTGCGATCGAGCAGCGCAGCCAACCCGCCATCCTGTCGCGGCTGAAATCCATGCCCCAGGTCGAACGCATCCATACCGCCAGCGGCCGGATCGACCTGCTGGTCCAGATCGTCAGCGGATCGACCGCCGAACTGGACGAGACCCTGGACCGGATCGGCGCAATCGACGGCATCCGGTCGCAGGAAAGCCTGATCCACCTGACGACCAAGCTGGACCGCGCGGTCTGATGGGGCCGCCTAGCGCAGCCGGAACAGGTCCACGAAATCCTGCGCCGCGCGCAAATCGCCCGCCAGCCCGATCACCCCGTCCCGCGCCAGATCGGCCAGCGGCACCGGACCATAGACCGCCCGCGCCAGGCTGTTGCCATCGCCCGACAGCGTGAAATCCGCGTCCGCCTGACCCGCTGCGGGACGCAGGACACCCCCCGCAAGATGCAGGGTAAAGGCCTCGGCCCCTATCGACAGGCCCGCCGTCACCGGCCCCTCGCCCCCCCGGATCATCGCCGTCATCGAGATCACCAGGGCCGCCGGGCTGATGAAGCGGCGGGGATCGTGGCCCGGATGCAGCGCCCCCCAGCGGCACGCAGCCTGCAGGACCGGCATCAACCCGCGCCCCGATTCCGTCAGCCCGTAAAGCCCGGCATCATGCGTGACCACGCCTGCCCTGGCCAGTTGCGTCAGCCGCTGCGTCAGCACGGCGGCGGTGATGCCGGGAAGCCCGTGGCGGATCGCCTGGAACCGCTTGGGCGCCAACATCAGTTCGCGCACCACCAGCAGCGCCCAGCGGTCGCCCACCACGTTCAGGGCATGGGCGGCAAGGCATCCCTCGTCATAGCGGATGCGCGGATTCTGGCGGGTCTCGGTCATGGCCCACAGTATCAGTTGCTTTTTCATACTGCAACAGGCACCCTTCCCAAGTCGGGCCTTTGCCGACCGAGGGAGGAGTTCATGACCTATATTTCCGGTTTCGTCGCAGCCGTTCCGGCGGCCAACAAGGATGCCTTCATTGCCCATGCCAAGGCCGGATGGCCCTGGTTCCAGAAACGCGGCGCGCTGCGCATGGTCGAATGCCTGGGCGAGGACGTGAAGCACGGCCGGCAGACCGACTTCTATCGCGCCACCCAGGCGGCCGAGGACGAGGTGCCGCTGTTTTCCTGGGTCGAATGGCCGGACCGCGAAACCTGCGACGCGGCCTGGGCCAGCATGGAGGATGGGACCGACCTGCCCGAAATGCCCGCCATGCCCTTTGACGGAAAGCGCATGTTCTGGGGCGGCTTCACCCCCATCGTCGAGGTGGGCGAAAGCCGCCCCGGCAGCTATGTCCAGGGCTTCGTGCTGGCCGCGCCCGACGAAAAAAAGCAGGCCTACATCGACATGGCCCAAAGCGCGACCGAGATGTTCCGCCGCCTGGGCGCCACATGGCAGGTCGAATGCTGGGGCACAGACGTTCCCCACGGCACGCAGACCGATTTCTACCGTGCCACCCAGGCGAAGGACGGAGAGGTGCCGCTGTTTTCCTGGATCGAATGGCCCGACCGCGCCACCTGCGACAATGCCGCCCGGCAGATGGAATCCGAAATGGCGGGGATGGAGATGCCCGACATGCCCTTTGACGGGATGCGCATGTTCTGGGGCGGCTTCACGCCGGTCTTCGACAGCAAGGCCGGGGTGCAGTGATGGCCAAGGTTCACGGACACCCGATCTGGTTCGAGCTTGCGACGGCCAGGGGGCAACTGGCCGCGGCGGGCGATTTCTATGCCAGCATCCTGGGCTGGCGGATCGCCGACAGCGGGATGGAGGGTCTTACCTACCACCTTGCCACCGCCGATGGCGACATGGTGGCGGGGCTGATGGAGATCCCCGATGGCATGACGGGAATGCCACCCAACTGGACGCTGTATTTCGGCGTGGACGATGCCGATCAGGCGGCCGATGACATCCGGGCGGCGGGCGGGCAGATCCATGCAGGCCCGTCCGACATTCCCGGCACCGGCCGCTTTGCCGTCGCCTCGGACCCGCAGGGCGCGCCCTTCGGGATCCTTGCCACCCTGCCGATGGAGGATGGCCGCCAGACCCAGGCCTTCGATCAGCAAAAGGCCGGCCACGGCAACTGGACCGAACTGATGTCCACGGACCCGGCAGCGGGCTTCGACTTCTATGCCCGCATCTTCGGCTGGCAGAAATCGGACGCGATGGACATGGGTCCGATGGGCACCTATCAGCTGTTCCGCCATGACGGCGGCGATATCGGCGGCATGATGGGCCTGGGCAATGCGCCGCAGCCCTGCTGGCTGGCCTATTTCGGCGTGAACGGCATCAACCCGGCCATCCAGCGGATCCGGGACGGGGGCGGCGCTATCCAGCACGGCCCGCAAGAGGTTCCGGGCGGCGCCCATATCGCCGTCGCCACCGACCCCCAGGGCGCTTGGTTCGCCCTGGTCGGCCCGGTCGAGGAAACGTCATGACGCTGGTCCTGACCACCTATGACTGGGTGCCCGACTTTCCGCGCGGCTTCGTGCGCGATATCCGTGTCCGCTGGATGCTCGAGGAACTGGGGCGGCCCTACCGGGTCGAGACGGTGCCGCTGCGGGACAAGTCCCCGGACCATATCGCGCAGCAGCCCTTTGCCCAGGTGCCGTTCATCCGCGACGGCGACCTGACGCTGTTCGAATCGGGCGCGATCCTGCTGCATCTGGCGGAAGGCACGGACCTGATGCCACAAGCGCAGCGCCCGCATGTCCAGCAATGGCTGATCGCCGCGCTGAACAGCGTCGAGCCTTTTGTCCTTGCCTGGATCGTCAACAAGGTCTTCGACAAGGACGAGGCAGGCGCCGCCCGCCGCGAACCCCTGATGCGCCAGCGGCTGGCGCAGTTGCAGGCCGCCCTGGGCGGGCGCGACTGGCTGGCGGGCGACGGCTTCACGGTGGCGGACCTGCTGATGGCCGACATCCTGCGCATCCCCGCACAGAACGGGTTCCTGGACGACCTGCACGGTCTTGCCGCCTATGTCGAACGCGCGACAGGGCGGCCGGCCTTTGGAAAGGCCATGGCCGATCACCTGGCGCATTGGCGGGCGGCGGATGAAAAGGCGGGGGCGGCATGATCCGCCCCGGCCGCAACATTGCGATCAAGGTGCCCCTGCACCAATGGGACAAGATGGTCGCCTTCTATCGCGACAGGATCGGCCTGACGGTCGCCCGACAGATGCAGGACAGCATCGGCTTCGACTTCAGC
>JAPSIP010000119.1 GCA_031178645.1 Paracoccus sp. (in: a-proteobacteria)
CCTCGTGCGAGCCGAGGATACCAATGATGCCGCACATCAGCGGGCCTCCTTCTTCGCGCGCAGGGCTGCCATCAGGCGGGTTGCAAGGCCGGGTTTCGTGACCTGCCGGGCGCGGCCCAGGGCCAGGGCGCCGTCGGGCACGTCCTCGGTGATGACGGACCCCGATCCGGTCATGGCGTCGTTGCCCACGCGGACGGGGGCGACCAGCATCGTGTCGCTGCCGATGAAGGCGCGGGCGCCGATTTCCGTGCGGTGCTTCATCACGCCGTCATAGTTGCAGGTGATCGTGCCTGCGCCGATATTCGTCCGCTCACCCACATGGGCATCGCCTAGATAGGTCAGGTGGCCCACCTTGGCGCCTTCGTCCAGCACCGCGTTCTTGATTTCCACGAAGTTGCCGACATGCACATCGCCGCCCAGTTCCGCGCCGGGGCGCAGGCGGGCGAAGGGGCCGACCGTCGCGCCCGAGGAGACGTGGCAGCCTTCCAGATGGCAGAAGGGCAGGATCTCGGCCCCCGATTCGATCGTCACGCCGGGACCGAAGACGACGTTCTGGCCGATCACCGCATCGCGCCCGATCACCGTGTCAAGCGCGAACCAGACCGAGGCCGGGTCGCACAGCGTCACCCCGTCTTCAAGCGCGCGGCGGCGGGCGCGGTCCTGGAACGAGGTCTCGGCCGCAGCCAGTTCGATGCGGGTGTTGATGCCCAGGGTTTCGGCCTCGTCGCAGGTAACCACATCGGCGCTGCGGCCTTCCGCACGCGCAAGGGCCACGAGGTCGGTCAGGTAGTATTCGCCCGAAGCGTTCTGGTTCGTCAGACGCACGATCAACTGGCGCAGCAGCGCGGCATCAAGCGCCATGACCCCGGAATTGCACAGCGCGATGTCGCGGGTGGCGGCATCGGCATCCTTGAACTCGACGATGCGTTCCAACCCGCGGCCGGTCACGATCAGGCGGCCATAGCGGCCGGGATCCTCGGCCTCGAAACCCAGCACCACCAGGTCGGACGGATGCGCGGCAAGGGCCGCCAGCGTTTCCTCGCCGATGAACGGGGTGTCGCCGTAAAGGACGATCACCTTGCCCTCGAACCCCTCAAGCTCGGGCAGGGCCTGCCGGACGGCGTGGCCGGTGCCAAGCTGTTCGGATTGCAGGACGATCCGGGCGTCAGGGTCGATCTTGCCCACGGTCCTGGTCACCTGATCGGCACCGTGGCCTGCGACCACGATCACCTGCTCGGGCTCCAGCGTGCGGGCGACCGACAGGGCGTGTCCGACCAGCGGCACGCCCGCCAGCCTGTGCAGCACCTTGGGCAGGTCGGACTGCATCCGGCTGCCCTGTCCGGCTGCCAGGATTACGATCGCTACTGATTTGTCTGCCATGCCTGTCCCAATGCCTGTTCAAAGTCTTTGCCGCGCGTTCTAATCGGGCTGCGGCGCCTGGGGAAGCCCCGGGCGTTCACCTTTGGTGACCAATCATTGCGGGGAAAGACAGGGGATGGCAGGAACGGTGGTTTTCGATCTGGATGGCACGCTGGCCGATACGTCGGCCGACCTGATCGCCGCGGCCAATGCCTGCTTTGCCGCGCGGGGCATCGATGTCGCGCTGGACCCCGTGGCCGATGCGCTGACCGCCTTCCACGGCGGGCGGGCCATGCTGCGCGCGGGCTATGGCCGCATGGGGTCAGAGATGCTTTTGCCGCCCGGCGCCGAGGACGAGGATTATCCCCGTCTTCTCAGCCATTACGGCGAAAACATCGCGGTCCACACGAAGCTTTATCCGGGGGTCGAGGACATGCTGGATCGCCTGCAGGCCGACGGTCACATCCTTGCCATCTGCACCAACCAGCCTGAAGCCCTGGCCGAAACCCTGCTGGATGCCCTGGGCGTCCGGGGCCGATTTGCCTCGATGGTGGCCGCCGATACGCTGCCGGTCAGGAAGCCCGACCCGCGCCCCTACCAGGCCGCGGTCGAACGGGCGGGGGGCAAGGTCGCGGCCTCGTTCCTGGTGGGCGACACGGAAACCGACCGCAAGACGGCGACGGCTGCGGGCGTGAAGGTCGCGCTTGTGTCCTTCGGTCCCGAGGGCGAGGGGATCAGCCGCCTGGCCCCCGACGCCCTGATCGCCCATTTCGAAGAACTGCCTGATCTTGCCCGCCTTTGGCTGGGCTGAAGAAAATCGCGCGTTCCGGCATAACTGACCATTTGGACATATTCCCAATCCCGCACCGACCGAATATGAACGACTTGTTTACAAGTGTTCGATGTTTGTCAGTGTCATTTACGGGTCCGCGAACTGCGGTCTGCATCCTGGCCTGTCGACATGCAAGACCAGGGTTTTTCCATGCAGCCGGTTTGCGCGGCCGATGACCAATGCCTTTATTTCTTCCCGAACATGGGTTTTCGCCCTGCTGTTCATGTCGTGCAGCGCGACCAGTACGGGGATCACCTGACGCTGGTCGTGGGCGATGACAGTCCCCTGGAAGGCAAGGTGCCGCCGGGATACAACAACTTTCTGCCCGCCCTGGATGTCTATGCACCGGTCGGCGGCACGCCTGCGGCGGTTCTGGCAGCATCGACGCCCGGAACCCCTGGCGGAGGCTGGGCCATGCCCTTCGTGCCGATCTTTGGTGGTGGAGGAGGAGGGTCCGGAGGCGGCAGGCCGCCGATCGAGGACACGTCGTCGGTCCCGCCAGAAGGCGGCACGCCCATCACGCCGCCGAAGACGACCGAACCGACCAAGCCGCAGCCGCCGAAGGAACCCTGGACCCCGATCACCGAAAAGCCGGTCGATCCGGACCTGCCCCCGCTGCAGCCTGTTCCGCTGCCGGATGCCGCACCCCTGCTGATCGCGTCTCTGCTGGCTTTTGCGGTGCTTCGCCGGGTCGCCCGCTAAGGCGGCCGCCCCGTTTCCGGGACGGCGCCGGGTTCATTCGGCCTCGTCAGCCGGCTTGGCGTTCAGCTGGCCATAGTTCTGGGCGCCGATCGTGTCGAACAGCTGCAGTTGTGTTTCGAGGAAGTCGATATGGCCTTCCTCGTCCTCGATCAGGTCGTCGAACAGCGACTTGGACACTTGGTCGTTGATGCTGGAGCAGTATTCCCGCGCTTCCAGATACAGCGTGCGGGCCTCATGTTCCGCCGCCAGGTCCGATTCCAGCGTTTCGCGCAGGTTCTGGCCGATGCGCAGCGGGTCCAGCTTCTGCAGGTTCGGATGGCCTTCCAGGAAGATGATTCGCTGGATCAGGCGATCGGCGTGGTTCATCTCCTCGATGGATTCGGCGCGCGACTTGTCGGCGATGCGGCCGAAGCCCCAATCTTCCTGCAGGCGGTAATGCAGCCAGTACTGGCTGACTGCGGTCAGTTCAGACCGCAGCGCCGCGTTGAGATACTCGATGACCTTTGCGTCGCCCTTCATGATGGCTTTCCTTTGCGATCTCTGATTTTGCCCGCAAAATCGGCGGGGCTATGCCCAGATTATCGCAGTGACGCATGGTGTCCAGAAAGAGCGGCATGCACCCCCCGCAGTCGGCCCGCTTGCCCAGGGCATGGTAGATCTTGCCGGGCGTGATGATGGTCTGGGGGTCGGCAGTCCGCATCCAGTCGATGGCTGCCTTGATCTCATGATCCGAGATTTGCGTGCAGTGACAGACGATCATCGCAAGGCTCCTGTTTGGCCGAAACTTAGCGTTTCAGTCGGAAATGTAAAGGTGACAAGTTTGCTAGGTCAGCCTTCGTCTTGACGGTCGGGCCAGGGCGGGCGCAAAAGCGCGGCCATGAAACTGTCAGATTTCGATTTCGACCTGCCCCCGTCGCTGATCGCCACGCGCCCGGCCCGCCCGCGCAGTTCGGCCCGGCTGCTGCTGGCCGAGGGCGGCACAATCGCCGACCGTCGGGTCAGCGACCTGCCCGACATCCTGCGCGCGGGCGACCTGCTGGTGCTGAACGACACGAAGGTGATCCCCGCGCGGCTGAACGGCACCCGCAGCCGCGCCACCGGTCAGGGCGAGGCGGTCGCGCGGATCGAGGTGACGCTGCTGGAGCCTGCCGCGGATGGCTGGCGGGCATTGGCAAAGCCCCTGCGCAAGCTGCGCGAGGGCGAGGTGATCCGCTTTGGCGAGGCGCTGTCGGCCGAGGTGACCGAGATCGCCGGGGGCGAGTTGCGCCTTCGCTTTGACGCGGAAGGCGACGCCTTCGATGCGGCGTTGCAGCAGGTGGGGGCGATGCCGCTGCCGCCCTATATTGCTGCCCTGCGCGCGCCCGATGACCAGGACCGGCAGGATTACCAGACCGTGTGGGCGGCCCGGCAGGGCGCGGTCGCGGCCCCCACCGCCAGCCTGCATTTCGACACCGCGCTGCTGGACACCTTGGCTGCGAAGGGCGTCGAGTTCGTCCATGTCACCCTGCATGTCGGCGCGGGCACCTTCCTGCCTGTCAAGGTCGAGGATGTGACCACCCACCGGATGCACGCCGAATGGGGCGAGGTCAGCGCGGAGGCCGCCGCCGCCATCAGCCGCGCCAAGACCGAAGGCCGCCGCGTCATTCCCGTCGGCACCACCGCGCTGCGCCTGATCGAATCGGCGGCCACGGGTGACGGACAGGTCTCGCCTTTCCAGGGAACGACCGATATCTTCATCTATCCCGGCTATCACTTCCGGGTGACCGAGGGGTTGATGACCAATTTCCACCTGCCGAAATCGACGCTGCTGATGCTGGTCTCGGCGCTGATGGGGCCGGAAAAGATCAGGGAAATCTATGACCATGCCGTGGGGACGGGATACCGTTTCTTCAGCTATGGCGATTCGTCGCTGCTGATCCCATAGGGTCGCTTTCCGGGTGGCCCCCCTGCGCGGGATGGGCGAGACAGGGGGCCGACCCCCGCAACCCGAATTGAGACGACCGATGCTTTCTGTGCTGCGAACCACCTGGCCGCTGTTCCTGGGCATCCTGCTGCTGATGGTCGGCAACGGGATGCAGGGCACGCTGCTGGGCATCCGCGGCGGGATCGAGGGGATCCCGACCTTCCAGATGTCGGTCGCGATGTCGGGCTATTACGCGGGCTTCCTGCTGGGCAGCCTGTCGGTGCCCGCGCTGATCAAGAACGTGGGCCATGTGCGGGTCTTCGCGGCGCTTGGGTCGATGATCTCGTCCGTGCTGGTGCTGTATTCGGTCGAGCCCAACTGGATATGGTGGACGATCCTGCGGCTTATCATCGGCTATTGCTTCTGCGGGGTCTATATCACCGCTGAAAGCTGGCTGAACGCCGGATCGACGAACGAGAACCGGGGCCAGACCCTGTCGGCCTACATGATCGTGCAACTGCTGGGGATCGTAGCGGCGCAGGCGCTTCTGAATGTCAGCGATCCGGGCGGCTATACGCTGTTCATCGTCGCATCGGTCCTGGTGTCCTTTGCCTTCATGCCTATCCTTCTGTCGGCGCGTCCCGCACCGCAGTTCCAGACCATCAAGCGCATGACGTTCAGGCAGCTTTACCGCGCCTCGCCCTTGGGATGCGTCGGCATCTTCCTGATCGGCGGGGTCTTTGCGGTGCTGTCCGGCATGTCGTCGGTCTGGGGCGCGGCCATCGGCCTGTCGGTCGCCCAGATCTCGGTCTT
>JAPSIP010000120.1 GCA_031178645.1 Paracoccus sp. (in: a-proteobacteria)
GGTGAAGGACCAGTTCGGCGCACCGACCTTCGCCTATCAGGTCAGCGGCGAATACGCGATGCTGGAGGGCGCCATCCGCAACGGCTGGCTGTCGCGCGACGCGATGTTCGAAAGCCTGCTGTGCTTCCGCCGCGCCGGCTGCGACGGCATCCTGACCTATTTCGCGCCCCTTGTGGCCGAGGCCATCGCGGCCCGCGCCTGACCGCAGGCGATCCCTCGCCCGCCGCCATCGCGGCGGGTGACAGGGCCGGCGGAATCCCCTACATTCGCGGAAAAATGCCGGGGCACCCGGCGATGCATGGGGACACGTGATGAGCAGCCTTTTCCAGACCAGAATCGACCGACGCTTGCTGTTGAAGGGCGCGGCCGGGACCGCCGCCCTTGCGCTTGCCGGATGCAGCAATGCGGTGGGCACGAACGCGGGCGCGCAACTGGATGCGCGGGTGGATGAGACGCACAACTACCTGATCCAAAACTATCCTTCTGCGCAGGCTCTGGTGCAGAACGCGCGTGGCGTGCTGTATATGCCCCTGATGACCGAGGCCGCGCTTGGCGTGGGCGGCGCCTATGGGCAAGGCGCGCTGCGGATCGGCGGAGCGACGGTGGATTACTATTCAGCCACCCGCGCCACGGTGGGCTTTCAGGCGGGCGCCCAGCAATATGCGCATGTGCTGATCTTCCAGACCGATGGGGCGCTTGCATCCTTCCGCGCCTCGCCCGGCTGGCTGGCCGGTGCCAACGCCTTCTACGCGATCCCGCAGGGCGGCATGGCGCTCGGCGCGGACACCATCACCGCGCAGCTTCCGGTCGTGGCGATGATCTTCGGCCAGGCGGGCCTGATGGCCGGCGCGTCCATCGAGGGCACGAAATACACCCGCATCATCCCGTCAGAGATCCCGACCCTGAGCTTTGGCGGCATGGGCCTGCCGCAGATGGGGCGCTGAACCGCCCCCTTCTAGCCCGAGGTCAGATGCCGCAGACCGTGCGTGACATCGGCGCGCACGGCAAGCCGCAGGGCGGGTTCGTCCCCCGCCCGCAGCGCCGCCAGGATCATGCGGTGGTGGCGCGGCGGCTCGTTCCGCTTAACGCGGCCATAGAGCGCACGCATCGTCGGGCCCAGTTGCAGCCAGATCGTTTCCAGCATCGCCAGCATCGCCGGCGCCTGCGCCCGAAGATACAGCATCCGGTGGAAGTCCAGGTTGCAGCGGATATAGCCCACTGCGTCGTGGTTTTCGACGGCATCGGCAATGCGCGCATTCATCTGCGCCAACCGGTCGATCAGCGCGAAATGGGCGCGTGGCAAGGCGCGGGCGGCCAGTTCGGGTTCGATCAGGGCGCGCAGGGCGGCCAGTTCCTCGATCCGGTCGTCCGACAGCGCAGGCGTGGTAACCCGGCCCGAGGCGGACATCGTCAGCGCGCCCTCGGCCACCAGGCGGCGCACGGCCTCACGCGCGGGGGTCATGGACAGGTGATATTCGCGGGCGATACCGCGCAGGGTCAGCGGCTTGCCGGGCGGCAATTCCCCCAGCATGATCCGGCTGCGCAGGTTGCGATACAGCTTTTCATGGGCCGAAGGATCGGTGGATCGGGCTGGGGCGTTCATGGAGTGGTTGTGATCACAAATCCTGTCCCCGTCAATCCCCGCCGGTGTCGCGGAACTGCCATGCCATCAGGTCCGATCCGTGCCGCCGCAGCCATTCCCGGTGCCGCGCGTAATCCGGCATCAGCCCGGCGACCGCCGCCCAGAAGCGCGGCGAATGATCCATGTGCAGCAGATGCGCGACCTCATGCGCGGCGACATAGTCCAGCACGGCAGGCGGCGGCATCGCCAGCCGCCAGGAAAACATCAGCCGCCCGTCCGAGGTGCAGCTTCCCCAGCGGGACCGCGTGTCGCGCAGCACGATGGCGAGATAGGGGCGGCCAAGCGTCGCGGCATGGCGGTCGCAAGCGGCGCGCAGGTCGGCCATTGCCCGGTGCTTCAGGAAGGCCTGCACCACCGGACCCGCCGGGCGGCTGGCGGGCAGAAGCAGGGCGTTACCCTCGATTATTGCGGCGCGCAGCGCAGCCGGGGTCAGCACCAGCGGCACCCCGGCGACCGGCAGCACCGCCCCGTGCCGCACGACGCTGGGCGCGGGCCGTCGCTGGGTGGCCTGCACCAGCCAGGCCGATTTCGCCTCGGCAAAAGCCGCGCCGTCGCAAAACGGGACATGCGCAGGCAGCGTCAGCACGACCGGCCCGCCGTCGCGCGGCACGCGCAGCACCATGCGCCGCGCCCGGGCTGACCGGCGCAGCGTGATCCGCAACCCATTGGCGATGGTGAACGCCTCGGCCATCCGCCTGCCCTTGCCCCGCTCCGCCATCCCTGTCAGAAAAGCCTTTGACACCCCCCCGCGCCTGTGGCAGGGGGACCACCGATTTCCCTAAACGCGGCGGAAGGAGAAAGCCATGCCCAAAGAGGAATGGGGCACGAAACGCTTGTGCCCGCACTGCGCGACGCGCTTCTATGACCTGCGCGCCAATCCGATGACCTGCCCCGCCTGCGGGAACACGTTCACGTTGGAAAGCCTGACCGACAGAAGCGGCAAGACGCTGGTCACTGAAAAGACCGCCGCTCGCGACGAGGAAGGGCTGGTCGATGATGACGAGGATCTGGGCGACGACGCAGGCGAACTGGACGACGATCTGCTGGAAGAAGACGATGACGACGGCGACGTGTCGCTGGACGACATCGCGGACGTCGCCGGTGACGACGAGGAATAAGAAGAAAGGCCGGTCAAGCGACCGGCCTTTTTCATGTTGTCAGCCCATCCTGTAATTCGGGCTTTCCCGCGTGATCTGCACGTCGTGGACGTGGCTTTCCTTCAGCCCCGCGCCGGTGATGCGCACGAACTGGCAGTTCCTGCGCATCTCCTCGACCGTGCCGCAGCCGGTATAGCCCATGGCCGCGCGCAAGCCGCCCACCAGCTGGTGGATGACGGCATTGGCAGTGCCCTTGTAGGCCACCTGGCCCTCGATCCCTTCGGGGACCAGCTTGTCGGTCGCAGCGTCCTTCTGGAAGTAACGGTCGGCCGAACCGCGCGCCATCGCGCCCAGGCTGCCCATCCCGCGATAGGACTTGAAGCTGCGGCCCTGATACAGGATCACCTCGCCCGGGGCTTCGTCGGTGCCGGCGATGGCGCTGCCCACCATGGCGCAGCTTGCGCCCGCAGCGATCGCCTTGGCAAAATCGCCCGAGAACTTGATCCCGCCATCCGCGATGATCGGCACGTCGCCCGCGGCCGAGGCCGCGTCCATTATCGCCGTCAGCTGCGGCACGCCCACGCCCGCCACGATCCGCGTGGTGCAGATGGACCCCGGCCCGATCCCCACCTTGACCGCATCCGCGCCCGCATCGATCAGCGCCCGCGTGGCCTCGGCCGTGGCGACGTTGCCCGCGACCACCTGCACCTCGTTCGAGAACATCTTGACGCGCTCGACCGCCTTGGCGACGCCTGCCGAATGGCCATGGGCGGTGTCGATCACCACCATGTCCACGCCCGCCTCGATCAGGGCCTGGCTGCGCTCGAACCCCTCGTCGCCGACGGTCGAGGCCGCAGCCACCCGCAGCCGGCCCAGGTCGTCCTTGCAGGCCAGCGGGTTCAGCACCGACTTTTCGGTATCCTTCAGGGTCAGAAGGCCGGTCAGCTTGCCGCGGCCGTCGGTGATCAGCAGCTTCTCGATCCGGCGTTCCTTCATCAGGCCGATGGCCTGCTGGCGGTCGGCAGGCTCGGTCAGCATGGCAAGGTTGTCGGTGGTCATCACGGCCCGCACCGGGGTCCGGTCGTCGCTGGCGAAACGCATGTCGCGGTTCGTCACGATGCCCACGACGCGGCCCTGTTCGTCCACGACCGGGAAGCCGGTGACGTTGAAGCGTTCCTGGAACGCGCGGGCATCGCCCACGGTCTGGTCCGCCCGAAGCGTGATCGGGTTATAGACGATGCCCGATTCGAACCGTTTCACGCGACGGACCTCGTCCGCCTGCTGGTCGGTGTTCAGGTTGCGGTGGATCACGCCCATGCCCCCCGCCTGGGCCATCGCGATCGCCATGCGGCTTTCCGTGACCGTGTCCATGGCCGAGGACAGAAGCGGGATGTTCATCGCGATGGCACGGGTCACCCGCGTCGTCACATCGGCGGTCGAGGGCATGACCGTGGATGCGGCGGGAACCAGAAGCACATCGTCGAAAGTAAGCGCCTCACGAATCTGCATGGGAGGTATCCTTGCGTCAATTTCGTTTGGCAGTTTCCCCTTTCACGCGCCGGGCGGCTTGTCCAGTGCGGGCCAATGAAAATCTTCACCTCCGGGCCGCCTGCCCTGCAACCGAAAGTTGCCGCAATGTCACTAGGGCACGCCGTATGAGGTCCCGACGCCGCGTCATATTGCACCCTCAATTGATTCGAAGAACATCGGCGGTAAGCTAAAATCCAGCGGTCGCAGGGCTGCCAAGGGAGGAACCTATGAAAAAAATCTTGTCCGGCAGCGCGGTTCTGCTGATCACCGCATCCCCGCTGGTCGCCGGCGGCATCGAACGCGCGCCCCAATCGCTGGGTGTGCTGTTCGAGCAGGGGAACTATGCGGAATTGAGCTTTGGTGGCGTGGACCCCACGGTCGAGGGGACGGACGTTGCAGGCTTTAAGACGGGGGACGTGGCGCAGGGCTATGGCTTTGTCGGCCTGTCCTACAAGCATCAGTTCAATGACAACCTGTCGGCTGCCATCATCATGGAGCAGCCGTTCGGTGCGGATATCCTCTACCCCACTCAGCCCGGCCCGCTTCCCAATCCTGCGGTTGATGCATCGCCGGTCCTGGGCGGAACGCGGGTCGAGGTGAACTCAACCACTCTGACGGGTCTCGCTCGCTACAAATTTGAAAACAACTTTTCGATCCATGGCGGGATTCGCGCATCCAGAGCCGATGGCGGCGTGACCCTGAATGGTGCGGGATACAGCAGGATAAGCCCGCCTTATAATCTGGAAATCAATGACGAATGGGGAATGGGTTACGTCATCGGTGCAGCCTATGAGATACCGGAAATTGCCGCTCGTGTCTCTCTGACCTACAATTCGCCAATCGAGCATGATTTCGACATGACCGAAACCGGCAATATCGTCCTTGCTGCCACGCGTGGCCTCACGGATACGATTTCGGGAACATATACGGTCAAGACACCGCGCAGCTGGACGTTGGAAGGGCAGACAGGAATTGCGCAGGACACCCTGGTCTTTGGTTCGATCCGCTGGGTGAAATGGTCAGAGTTCATCGTGGACAACGCCGTTTTTCCCATTGCTACCCCGACGGGCGGAACCGTGCCGCTGGTCGAGGTCGAGGATACGACGACCTATACGATCGGTATCGGTCGCAAGTTCACCGACAACTGGTCCGGGTCCCTGTCGTTCCTCTATGAACCTAGCGAAGGGGATACCGTTTCCCCGCTTGCCCCGACCAACGGCCGCAAGAGTGTCACCCTGGCCGGTATCTACACGATGGACAACATCAAGATCACGACCTTCATCGCCTCGCGCTTGAAGTTGTCCGCAATGAACTCGCCCATGTAGCGGGT
>JAPSIP010000121.1 GCA_031178645.1 Paracoccus sp. (in: a-proteobacteria)
TCACGCGGCGTTCGTCCAGCGTCAGGTTGGTGAAAGGGCGCCTCATCACATCCTCCTGAATAGCTTCAGGAAACTATCGGGTGATGCATTCCAGAATGGAATGTGCCGGGCGCTGATCTGCCAGGGAATAATAATAATTCCGCCGCGCGATCCCATAGGCATCGGCGAAATGATCCGGCGCGGCGGCGGCGGCGTCATGGGCGGCGGCAACGGTCTGCGGCCCGATCGCCCCGTCGGCCGAGGCGGTAAACCCCATCCGCGCGACCAGCCGCTGGAGGATCTTCACCGCGTTGGCGCCCGCGTTCACATACATGTCGAAGACGCTGGCCTGCACCGCAGGCGGCAGTTCCGACAGGCGCGGGCGACGAAAGTAATGTTCGACAAAGATCTGCTGAGCCTGGGCGCGGGTCAGGGCGCGGACATCGACGGCGTCCACACGCCCGTCCTTGTTCAGGTCCAGCCCCAGCGACTTCATGGTCCCGATTGTGACGCCGTAATTCGTCACCCCGCCCGGATCGTCGGGATCGTTCACATATCCGCCCTCTCGCGCGACGATCTGGGCTGCGACTTCTTCAACGCTTGGCATGGCTATCCCCATCCTGCAGATGAGGCAGAAGGGTGGCTGCGTCGGGTTAAGGGGCCGTTAACCCTGCGTGCGTTGCTAGGCGCGCAGCGCGTCCAGCAGCATCCGCAACGCGTGGTCCACGGTCGCCTCGCGCACTTGGCGGCGCCCGATCGCGCCGAATTCGACGGTCTCGGTCTGAGTGCCGAAGGGCTGGGCGATGCCGAAGCAGACGCGGCCCTCGGGCTTGTGTTCGGAACCGCCGGGACCGGCGATGCCGGTGACCGACACGGCAATGCCCGCATTCGACAGCCGCAGCGCGCCGGATGCCATTTCCGCCGCGACCTGTTCGCTGACCGCGCCATGCGCTTCCAGCGTTTCGGCGCGCACGCCCAGCATCTGCTGCTTGGCGGCGTCGGAATAGGTGACGAAGCCCCGGTCCACGGCATCCGAGGATCCCGGCACCTCGGTCAGGGCGCCCGCGATCAGCCCGCCCGTGCAGCTTTCGGCGGTTGCAATCATCACGCCGCGTGCGCGGGCGGCATCCAGGATTTCGGCGGCCAGGGTCACATCAACACCCCATGCGCGATGCCCGCCGCGACCATCGTCGCCAGGGCCGCGAAGATCCCGGCCCAAAGGTCGTCCAGCATCACCCCCGCTGCATCATGGCGACGGTCGGCGCGGCCTACCAGCCAGGGCTTCCAGATGTCGAACAGCCGGAAGAACAGGAAGGCCGCCACCCAGCCCGGATAAGGAAAGCTGTCGGCCGGCAGGCCCGCATGCCAGAAGCCGAAGGACGGCGCCATCAGCGCCAGCCATTGGCCCGCGACCTCGTCTATGACGATCTCGCTGCGGTCGGGATCGGCCATGCCGGCGGTATAGCGCGGCACGACCCAGAACCCCAGGACGATCACCAGCCCGGTCGCCAAGACCAGCAGCGGAAAATGCCCGATCCGGTGCAAGACCAGCCCCATCGCGACGGCGACGGCCGATCCCCAGGTGCCGGGCGCGGGGCGCAACAGGCCCGAATAAAACCAGGTCGCAAGAAGACGGTCCATGGTCACGCCCTGATCAATGCTGCGGTGGCAATGGCCGCGATCCCCTCGCGCCGGCCGGTGAAACCCAGCCGTTCCGAGGTGGTGGCCTTGACGCTGATACGGCCGGCGTCAACACCCATGATCTGGGCCAGGCGGGCCTGCATGGCGACGGCATGGGGTCCGATCTTGGGCGCCTCGCAGATCAGGGTGACATCGGCATTGCCGAAGGTGAACCCGCGTTCACGGGCCAGATCAGCCGCATGGCGCAGGAAGATCGCGCTGTCGGCGCCCTTCCATTGCGGGTCCGAGGGCGGGAAGTGGCGGCCGATATCACCTTCGGCAAGCGCGCCATAGATCGCGTCGGTCAGCGCGTGCATCCCCACATCGGCGTCGGAATGGCCGACCAGGCCTGCATCATGTGCGACCTGCACGCCACACAACCAGACATGGTCGCCCGGCCCGAAGGCGTGAACGTCATAGCCGTTGCCAAGGCGAATATCCATCGCGGTCCCCAGTATCCGTTTGGCCCGCGCGAAATCGGCGGGAAAGGTGATCTTCAGATTGTCCTCGGACCCCGAGGTGATCGCAACCGCGATCCCGGCCTTCAGGGCCAGTTCCACGTCGTCGGCGGCGTCGTCCGGGTGCAGGCGGTGCGCATTGGATATTTGGTCCAAGGCGAAACCCTGCGGGGTCTGCGCGCGGAACAAACCTGCACGAGATGTCGTGCCGGTGACCGCGCCCTCCGCGCCGTTCCACAAGGCATCGCTGACCGGCAGCGCCGGGGCTGCGGCGGGCGCACCGCCTTGCAGCGCGTCGATCACGCCCTGGATCACGGCATCGCTGACGAGGGGCCGGGCGCCGTCATGGATCAGGACGTGGGTCGCCTGCCCTTCCAACGCCCGCAGCCCCGCCATGACGCTGGCGGCGCGCGTGTCGCCCCCTGTTACGATGGTCACGCCACCCGCAAAGTCGCGGATCGCGTGGTCCATATCGTCGGGATGGACCACCAGCACCACGCGGTCGAAGCCCGCGAAGGCATCCAGTGACCGGGCCAGGATGCTACGCCCGGCAAGGTCGCGCCACTGCTTCGGCTCGCCGCCTGCGCGGGTGCCGCGGCCGGCGGCGGTGACAATGGCGGCATAGCCCGAGGGCGCCTTGACCGTCATGCGTGGTCGGGCATGTCGCCCCGGATCGCGCGGGCAAAGGCGCTGCGGTAAAGCTGCGACAGTTCCGCCAGATCTCCCGCGTCCTCGCCCATTTGCACCGCAAGGCCGCCGAAGACGCCAACTTGGCCTGCGGGAACGCCCGCAGCATCGGCCGCGTTCAGCAGGGCTTCGGCCCCCGCTGCGTCGCAAGCCACCAGATAGCGAGCCTGATCTTCCCCGAACAGTTGCGCGATGTCGCCTGCGTCCAGGCGGATGCCGATGCCTGCCGCCTCGGCCATCTCAAAGGCCGCAAGGGCCAGGCCGCCGTCGGACAGGTCGGTTGCGGATTTCAGATGCGTCCGGTTGGCGCGCAGGAATTCGCCGTGCTTACGCTCGGCGGTCAGATCGACATGGGGCGCGTCGCCTTCCTCGAGCCCGAAGGCCTCGGCGGCGAGCGCTGATTGGCCCAAGTGGCCCTGCGTGCGGCCGATGACAATGGCCACGTTGCCTTCCTCGGGCAGGCCCGCGATCAGGTTCGACAGGTCGTCGATCAGGCCGACGCCGCCGATGGTGGGGGTGGGTAGGATGCCCTTGCCGTCGGTTTCGTTATACAGCGACACGTTCCCCGACACGATGGGGAAGTCGAGGGCCGCGCAGGCCTCTCCGATGCCTTTGATGGCGCCGACAAACTGCCCCATGATCTCGGGCTTCTCGGGGTTGCCGAAGTTGAGGTTGTCGGTCGTTGCCAGGGGCAGCGCGCCCACCGCGCAGAGGTTGCGATAGGCTTCGGCCACGGCCTGCTTGCCTCCCTCGAACGGGTTCGCCTTGACGTAGCGGGGCGTCACGTCGCTGGTGAAGGCAAGCGCCTTGTTCGTGCCGTGGACGCGGACCACGCCCGCGCCCATGCCGGGACGGCGGATCGTGTCGGCGCCGACTTGGGTGTCGTACTGTTCCCAGACCCAGCCCTTGTGCGCATAGGACGGGCTGCCGATCAGCACGCGCAGCGCCTTGATCGGGGTGATCGCGGGCAGAACCGGCGCGGCGGTCGCAGCCGGGGTTTCCACCCAGGGACGGTCGTATTCTGGCGCACTGGAGGACAGCTTGGACAGCGGAAGGTCGGCCTTGACCTGGTTTCCGTGCAGGATCAGGAAGCGGTCCTCGGCGATCGTCTCGCCCACGATGGCGAAATCCAGATCCCATTTCTCAAAGATGGCGCGGGCCTCGGCCTCTTTCTCGGGCTTGAGGACCATCAGCATCCGTTCCTGGGACTCCGACAGCATCATCTCGTAGGCCGTCATGGCGCGTTCGCGCTGAGGCACGTTGTCCAGGATCAGCTTGATGCCAAGGCCGCCCTTGTCGCCCATCTCTACCGCTGAACAGGTCAGGCCCGCCGCGCCCATGTCCTGGATGGAAATGACGCTGTCCGTCTGCATCAGTTCAAGACAAGCTTCCAACAGGCATTTTTCGGTGAAGGGATCGCCCACCTGGACCGTGGGGCGCTTGTCCTCGATAGTGTCGTCGAACTCGGCCGATGCCATGGTCGCGCCGCCCACGCCGTCGCGGCCGGTCTTGGCGCCAAGATAGACCACCGGCATCCCGATGCCCGAAGCAGCCGAGTAGAAGATCTTGTCCGCATCGGCCAGGCCCGCCGCGAAGGCGTTGACCAGGCAGTTGCCGTCATAGCTGCGGTGGAAGCGGACCTCTCCGCCCACATTCGGGACGCCGAAGGCATTGCCATAGGCGCCGATACCTTCCACCACGCCCTTGACCAGATGCGGGGTCTTGGGATGTTCGGGGCGGCCGAAGGACAGCGCGTCCATCGCCGCAATGGGGCGCGCGCCCATGGTGAAGACATCGCGCAGGATGCCACCGACGCCGGTCGCGGCGCCCTGGTGGGGTTCGATATAGCTGGGGTGGTTGTGGCTCTCCATCTTGAAGACCACGGCCTGCCCGTCGCCGATATCCACCACGCCCGCATTCTCGCCGGGGCCGCAGATCACCTGGGGGCCCGTCGTCGGCAGGGTGCGCAGCCATTTCTTGGACGACTTGTAGGAACAATGCTCGTTCCACATGGCGCTGAAGATGCCAAGTTCGGTGAAGGTCGGCTCTCGGCCGATGATGTCCAGGATGCGGTCATATTCGTCGGGCTTCAGCCCGTGCGCGGCGATCAGGTCGGGGGTGATCGTCGGTTCCTGCATCGTGGTGCCTTCCTGCCGGGGTGGATCAGGGCGCCTTTTATGGCCAGACGGCGCGCATGGGAAGGCCCGCGCCGCCGCCCGCCGGAACGGCGACAAAAAAAAGCCGGGCACAAGGCCCGGCCTAAGTCCAACAGGGAGGTAGAAGGTGATGCGCGATTACGCGGACCATCGCCTTCGACGCTTGATTTATGGGCAGGTTGTTAACGGTTCAAGACCTGTGCTGCCGCAGTTGCAGCATACCCGCCATGCAGTTGCGGAATGGCTACACGCGAAAGTTGCAGATTGGGCGGGTTGACTGCGACTTTAGTCGTTGCCGACGGCCTCTTGCAGCAGGGCCTCGCTTTGCCTGCGGCGGAAGGCCTGGATTTCCTCCAGCACGAAATCGCGGAACACGGCGACGCGGCGGGTTTGGCGCAATTCCTCGGGATAGGCCAGGAAGACCGGCACCTCGCCGGATTCGATATTGGGCAGGACGCGGACCAGGCGCTTGTGATCGGCGGTCAGGTAATCGGGCAGGACGCCGATCCCCAGGTTCGCCAGCACCGCCTGAAGAACGCCGAAATAGTTGTTCACCGTCAGGGTGGACCCGATGTTCTGGGCCATGATTTCCTGCACCAGCCGCAGGTCGCGGCAGGCGCGCGGCTGGTGCAGGAAAT
>JAPSIP010000122.1 GCA_031178645.1 Paracoccus sp. (in: a-proteobacteria)
CCCCATGACCGCCGTGATTGCCGCCTGCAACGGTGAGGCGGTGCGATAGGTGGGCAGGGAAAAAATGTCCCGCCCCTCGGCCGAGGCCAGCAGGAAGGCGACCATGAAGGTGAACAGATAGGCGGCTTTCTGATCCGCCGTCTTTATCTGGTCGTAGAAGACATCGTTGACCTTCTTGAGGTGTTCCCAATAGGGGTCGTTTCCGGGCGGAACTTCTGGCAGAGTCTCGGCGCCGGGTGCGTCCGGTCCCGGAGCGTCAGGCATGGGTTCGGTTCTCAACGGCGCACCTACCAAAAACGCGACTACTCTACGTGATGCTTATCATGCGGTAGGATAGTGCGACAACTTAATCCGGCTGTCAGACGGACATCTTGACCCATTGCCCCGGTCGTCGGATAACAGAATCGTGAGGCCATTTCTCGGGTTTTTTGTTCATGTGTCTCCGACTGCCTTGGCACTTGGCCGTGGTCTGTCTGCTGGTCAGCCCGGCATTCGCGGAACCCTTGACACGCAGCGCGGCTCCGGCGGGATCGGTGATTGCGCGGAGGTCGGGCGAAGAGGTCCGGTTCATCGATCTGTCCGGCTGGACGGCTGTCGAGCTGGCGCAGGATCTGCTGGCAGGGGATGTGCTGCGGACCAACGCCACCGGCAATCTCGCGGTGATGTTTGCGGACCGGACACAGATGCGGCTGGCGCGGAACACCACGATCGTCGTCAAGAAGGTGGGTGCTGCGGCGGACAGCGTGTTCGAACTGCAGCGAGGCACGCTGTGGGGCAGGGCCGCGCGCGGCGGGCAGGGGCTTTTGGTCGAAACCCCGGCGGCGGCTGCGGCGATCCGGGGGACGGATTTTTCGCTGACCGTCGAAGGCGACCGGACATCGCTGACCGTGCTGGAGGGGATCGTCAGCCTCAGCAACCCGCAAGGTTCGGTCACCGTTCGCCAGGGCGAGGCTGCCGCCGCCAGGATTGGCGAGGCACCTACCAAGATCGTCGTCACCGACCCCTCCGACCGGGAACAGATGCTGAACTATCTGTCCCTACGCTCGGCGTTCTCCGCACTTGCCCCGTCGCCTTTTCCCAGTGCCACCCTGAGGGCCGAGCGGGCGCGCCTTGAAAAACTTCCCGCGGAGGCGCGCAGTCCGGCCGATCTTGTGACGGCGGCCGAGGTGGCCTTCGCGCTTGAGGGTGAGGAGGTGGCGCGGGCCAGGGTGGCACAGGCACGGGCTCAGGTCACGCAGCCCGACCTGGTGGCGCGGCTGGACCTGGTCGAAGGGCTTATGGCCGCGAACGACCGCCGCTATGGCGATGGACAGCGGCTGCTTGGGGCGGCGGCGCCGCGTCTGGATGCAGATCGCAGGGCCGTGGCCGATCATGCAAGCTATTTCGCCCGCGCCCTTGCCGATCCGAGCCGGGTCGAATCTCCTCCGCCTGGGTCTGGAACGTCCTCGGGGGCGCTTGCTCATGCCCATGCGCAGGCGGTCCTGCTGGACATCCCCGCCGCCCTTCGGGAATTGGCGGCGGCCGAGACGCGTTTCCCGGACCAGGCGATGCTGCCTGCTGCCCGTGCGCGACTTGCCATGCTGGTCGATGACCGCGACCAGGCGCAGGCCGCCATCGCGCGGGCACTTGCCATCGACCCAAGCGATCCAAACGCACTGGAAGCCCAAGCGGTCTTCCTGTCGGATTTCGAGGGGCGCCATGCCGATGCCCTGGCGGTCCTGAATCGCGCGGTTGCCGAGGCCCCGGGCGTGTCGTCCCTATGGAACGAGATCGGGGCAGTGCAGTCCACGCTGGGTGCTAACCGTGAGGCCGAAGCAGCGCTGCGGCGCGCCATCGCCCTGCAGCCGATGGATCCGGTGGCCTATGCCAATCTTGCCTTCCTTTACCTGGATCAGGACCGACCGGACGAAGCGGGGCCGCTGA
This sequence comes from Paracoccus sp. (in: a-proteobacteria), assembly GCA_031178645.1. Classification (GTDB taxonomy): domain Bacteria; phylum Pseudomonadota; class Alphaproteobacteria; order Rhodobacterales; family Rhodobacteraceae; genus Paracoccus. Next base: position 1,924 of record JAPSIP010000122.1, read on the forward strand.
TCGACCGGGCTTTCGCACTGGATCCGTCGTTCGATGTGGCGCTGATTGCGCGTGGCCGCTGGAACCTGCAGCGGGGCAATATCGCCGCCGCCCAGGACGACCTGCTGGCAGGTTCAACGGCCAATCCTGCCTATTCCCAAGGTCTTCTGCTGCTGGCGGCGTCCTATATCGCCGCGGGAGAGGGCGAATTGGCCCAGCAGGCGCTTGACAATGCAGACCGTCTTGACCCGAACGACCCGGTGACGGCGCAAGCCGCGGCCTCGCTTGCCATCGACGAATACGAGGCCGACCGCGCCATCGCCGCCGCGCAATCCGCGATGCGCCGCGCCCGCGCGCGAGGCGGCGACTTTGCGGGGGCCGAGGCCAACCGGACCGAAGGGTCGCTGCTGAACCAGGCATTCCGGCTGCAGGGTCTGGATTCCTGGGGCCGGTCCTATGGCGAGGCGGTGTTCGACCCCTTCTATGGCGCAAGCCTGATCGACCAGGCCGTGGCCGGCAGCGCCTTGCCCGTCGCCTCCAGCCTCGGATATGGCGGGAATATCGTCGATCCCATACCGGACGCTTCAGGGTTTTCCGGCCTGTTCCAGGGACTGCTGCTGTCCCCGGGCGTCCTTGCGGTACGCGAGCGCGGCAATGACGTGCTGCGCCGTCCTTTTGTCGAGGCAACGTTGGGCTTTGGGACAGTCATGACCGAGGCGGATGCCCGCAGCACCCGCAGTCTTGAGCTGCAGGGTTTCAGCCATCGTCCTGTGCCGGTCAGCGGCTATCTGATGCTGGAACAGGACGGGCTGGCGGACAGCCGCAGCTGGCGCGAGCCCGGATCACAGGTCCCCTTGTCCGAGTTCGATCTTGACCAGCGGATAGCCTCGGGCCTTGCCTATGCGACCGCCAGCGTCACGCCCGACGACCACATTGTGTTCTATGCCCAGACGGCGCGCTACGAGTCCCGGATCGACAACGGCCTGATCCTTGTGGACGAACCGCTGCTGTCCTTTGACGCCATTCTTTTCAACCGCCGCCGCGACACCCGCGTGGATCGCGTGGGCCTTGGCTGGAGCCACAGCTTCGGCTGGCACAACGTGCTTGAGGCAGCCGTCTTCGGCACAAGGGCCAGCCAGCAGAGCGAGGAAACGGGTCTTCTTGCCTCGGTTGCCACGGGCGGGATCCTGGGCCTTCGCAACCTTGCCGCCGATACATCGCAAAGCACGCGCATGGCAGCCCTTGGCTGGCGCTATGGACGCGGGCCCTGGGTGCTGCGCACGGGGCTCGAGGCGGGCCGCGTCAAGGCATCGCGTGCGCAGGAAGACATCACGATCACCGGCCCGGTGCCCAGCGTCACGCGCGAGGGGCGAAGCCTGGCCTTCAACGTTGCCCGCGCTTGGGCCAACGTGAACCACGAGGTCAGCCCCGACCTTGCTGTGGAAGCAGGCGCCGTCGCGTTGCGCTTCGACGGCGGAGTGACGCTGTCCCGGCTGGATCCGCGCATCGGCATCTCGTGGCGACCGGCAGAACGGCACTGGCTGCGCGCGGCATGGATTGCCGAGACGACCGGCACCGGGGACACCACCCTTGCACCCATCGGCATTGTCGCGTTGCAGCCCAGCCGGATGCCTCTGGATCCGGGTGGACGATCCAGGACCGCGATCCTGCGATGGGATGCGGAATGGAGCGACCGCCTGTTTACCTCGGTGGATGTCCAGCGGCAGCAATTCACCGATATCTCGGTACCCGTTCCGACCGGCCTCGACTGGATCGACGTGGCCGATGGGCGGCTGGACCGGATTGCAGCCACGGTCAACTACAAGCTGCCGCATGGCCTTGGTCTTTCTGCGACCGTGGTGCGAAATGCCAGCCAGAACCGCGACTCCTCAAGCGCGACCTTTGGCGAAAGCCTGCCCTTTGTGCCCGACGACGCCGCACGGCTGGGCCTGACCTGGGTCCATCCGGCGAACATCCGGGCCAGTCTGTCGGCGAACTGGATCGGGTCCCGGATCGGGGACGAGACCGGCGGGCGCGTGGACGGCGCCTGGACCGCCGATCTTGAAGCGGTATGGGAATCCCAAAACCAACGTTTCCTGGCAGAACTGAATGTGTGGAACCTGCTGGACGAGCCTTTCGAGGTCGCGCCGGGGATGAAGGGCGCGGGCCGGACCATAGAAGCCTCGCTTCGGATCAGGTTCTGACAAGGACATCATGGCAACCCCGCCCCGCCCCTGGTGGACAGACCTGCGCGGCGGCACCAGCCCTGCCGCCAAACAAAAGCGCCGCGCGGGCCTTGGTGTCCTGGCGATTGCCGCGGCTGCGGCCGCCAGCGTCCTGTCGCAGTTGCCTGCCTGGCAGCTTCTGGAGTCGCGGGCCTTCGATCACCTGTCGATGATCGCCCCGCCGCCCAGGCCTACCGACACCCCCTTGGTCGTCTCCATCGACGAGCCGTCATTCGCGGAGATAGGCCAGCAGTGGCCCTGGTCCCGCGACATCCATGCGCGGCTGGTGACGGCGCTGCGCGACGCCGGGGCGCGCACCATCGCACTGGATCTGGTCTTTGCCGATCCGTCAGCGCCTGAGGCCGATGCCGCCCTGGCTGCTGCGGTCGGGAGGGACACGGTGCTGGCCGCCGACGAACGCATTCTTGAGACGCCGCAGGCAATACAGCTTTTGCGAACCGAGCCGCTTCCGGCACTCATCGAAGCGGGTGCGGTCGCTGGCGTTTCAACCATTCCGCTGGACCGCGACGGGACAGTGCGCCGCTTTCCGCAGCAGCTGGACAGCCTTGCCGGTGCATTGCTTGAACGGCGGGGCCTGGCAGCGCCGGTCGCGCCGCCGGAAGCGTTGATCCAGTTCTATGGCCCCGCGCGCAGCACGCCCACCGTGTCCTACTATCAGGCGCTTGATCCTGATGAGTTTCTTCCGCCCGGCTTTTTTGCAGGGCGTGACGTGATCGTGGGCTTCAGCCTTCAGGCCGCCCCGACTGCCGACCAGGGCGGCGGCGACGCCTTCACGACCCCGGCGACAGTGCGTTCCGGGGCGCTGGTGGCGGGGGCGGAAATCCACGCCACCCTGGCCGCGAACCTTGCCGCCAAGGACTGGATCCGGTCGGCGGGCCTGTCGTCCCGCATCGGTGCGATTGTCCTGGCGGCGATGCTGTCCATGGCCCTGTTGTGGTCGGGCGCGCGACGGTGGCAGATCCTGTCGCTGGTCCTTGGGCTTGCGGTTCTGCCGCTGGCCTGCTGGCTGGCCTTGCGACTGGGGCGCCTGTGGCTGCCGCCCTTGGCGCCGATGGCTGCCTTCGCCGTGACCGCAGCGGGACAAACCCTGCGCGACTTTGCCGCTGAACGGCGCCTGCGCGCCGGGCTGACCCGCGCCTTTGCCCATTACCTTGCCCCCGCACTTGTCGAGCGCCTGGCAGGCGACCCAAGCGCCTTGCGACTGGGGGGCGAAAGCCGCGAGATTACGGTCCTGTTCTGCGACATCCGCGGCTTTACCACCCTGGCCGAGCATCTGCAGGCCCAGCCAGAGAGGCTGACCATGATCCTGCACCGGCTGATGGAACCCTTGTCGCAAGCCGTCCTGGCCGAGAACGGCACGATCGACAAGTATATCGGCGACTGCCTGATG
>JAPSIP010000123.1 GCA_031178645.1 Paracoccus sp. (in: a-proteobacteria)
TCAGCGCCACCGTGGGCGACCAGATCGAGGCCCTTCGCCGCGTCGCGGGCGAAGGCGCGGTGAAACTGATCCGCCGCGAACCCGACCCCGCCATCACCCGCATGTGCGAAGGCTGGGCCCCCGGCTTCGAGGCAAAACGCGCCCGCGACCTGGGCTTCGTTTCCGAAGACAGCTTCGACAACATCATCCGCGCCCATGTGGAAGACGAACTGGGCGGCACACTATGACGCGGATCGCGTTCCTGGGCACCGGGCTGATGGGCGCGCCGATGGTGCGGCGCCTGCTGGTGGCGGGCCACCCTGTCACCGTCTGGAACCGCAGCCCCGAAAAGGCGCAGGTGCTGGCCGGCGCAGGCGCGGTGCCCGCCGCCGATCCCGCGCAGGCCGTGGCAGGGGCCGAGGTCGTCTTCACCATGCTGGCCGACGGTGCTGCCGTGGCCGATGTGCTGTTCGCGCGCGGCGTCGCCAATGCCATGTCCGGGGACGCGGTGCTTGTCGACACCTCCTCGATCGCGCCCGCGCAGGCCCGCGACCATGCCGCCGCCCTGGCCGCCAAGGGCATCGCGGCAGTCGATTGCCCCGTCTCGGGCGGGGTTCCGGGGGCGGAAAACGGCACGCTGGCCCTGATGGCCGGGGGCGATGCCGCGGTGATTGCCCGTATCGCCGATGTCATGGCGCCGCTGGGCCGGCTGACCCATGTCGGTCCGACGGGGGCGGGGCAGGTCTGCAAGCTGGCGAACCAGCAGATCGTGGCCATCACCATCGGCGCCGTGGCCGAGGCGATGATGCTTGTGTCATCCGGCGGCGCAGACCGCGCCAGGTTCCGCGATGCGATCCGCGGCGGTTTTGCCGAAAGCCGCATCCTGGAACTGCACGGCGGCCGGATGATCGCCCGCGACTTCGAACCCGGCGGGCCTTCCCGGTTCCAGTTGAAGGATCTGAACGCCGTCGCGGATCTGGCGGCGGGCGCGGGGCTGACCCTGCCGCTGACCGAAACGGTGCGGGCGGGTTTCAGCGACTTCGTGGCCTCGGGCCACGGCGATACCGACCACAGCGGGCTGCTGCTTCATCTGGAAGCGATGAACGCCGCGCATCCCGAAGCGAGGACGACCCATGACTGACAGCCCGCCCCGCCGCCTGCGTTCGCAGGACTGGTTCGACAATCCCGACCATGCCGACATGACCGCGCTTTATCTTGAACGGTTCATGAACTATGGCACCACGCCCGAGGAATTGCGGTCGGGCAAGCCCATCATCGGCATCGCCCAGTCGGGCAGCGACCTGAACCCCTGCAACCGGCATCACCTGGATCTGGCCAAACGGGTGCGCGACGGCATCCGCGACGCCGGCGGCATCCCCATCGAGTTTCCCAGCCACCCGCTGTTCGAGAACTGCAAGCGCCCCACCGCCGCGCTTGACCGCAACCTGGCCTATCTGGGCCTGGTGGAACTGCTTTACGGCTATCCCTTCGACGGGGTGGTGCTGACCACGGGCTGCGACAAGACCACGCCATCGGCCATCATGGCGGCGGCGACGGTGGACATTCCGGCCATCGTGCTGTCGGGCGGGCCGATGCTGGACGGCTGGCACGAAGGCAAGCTGGCGGGATCGGGCACCGTCATCTGGCAGTCCCGCCGCAAATACGCCGCCGGAGAGATCACCCGCGACGAATTTCTGCAAACCGCCCTGGATAGCGCGCCTTCCATCGGGCATTGCAACACGATGGGCACCGCCTCCACGATGAACGCCATCGCCGAGGCGCTTGGCATGTCGCTGACCGGCTGCGCCGCGATCCCCGCCGCCTATCGCGAACGGGGCCAGATCTCCTATCGCACCGGCAGGCGTGCCGTGGAACTGGTGAACGAGGACATCCGCCCCTCGGACATCCTGACGCGCGGGGCCTTCTTGAACGCGATCCGCGTCAATTCAGCCATCGGCGGGTCCACCAATGCGCAGCCGCACCTGATGGCGATGGCCAAGCACGCGGGCGTGGCGCTTGACCCGTCCGACTGGCAGACGCATGGCTATGACGTGCCGCTGCTGGCCAATGTCCAGCCCGCCGGCGCCTATCTGGGCGAACGCTTCCACCGCGCGGGAGGGGTGCCCGCGATCATGTGGGAACTGATGCAGGCGGGCCTGCTGGAAGGCGACTGCCCCACCGTCACAGGCCGCAGCATGGCCGAGAACCTGGCGGGCCGCGAGGCCACCGACCGCGAGGTGATCCGCCCTTTCGACGCGCCGCTGATGGACCGGGCCGGTTTCCTGGTCCTCAAGGGCAACCTGTTCGACTTCGCGATCATGAAGACCAGCGTGATTTCCGAAGACTTCCGCGCCCGCTATCTGTGCCAGCCGGGCCACGAGGGCGTGTTCGAGGGCACGGCCTTCGTCTTCGACGGATCGGCGGATTACCACGACCGGATCAACGACCCGGACCTGCCCATCGACGAGAACTCGATCCTGGTGATCCGCGGCGCAGGCCCCCTTGGCTGGCCCGGCGCGGCCGAGGTGGTGAACATGCAGCCGCCCGACCGCCTGCTGAAACGCGGCATCCGCAGCCTGCCCACGCTTGGCGACGGGCGGCAGTCGGGGACGGCGGACAGCCCTTCGATCCTCAACGCCTCGCCGGAAAGCGCGGCGGGGGGCGGGCTGGCCTTTCTGCGCACGGGCGACCGCATCCGCATCGACCTGAACCAGGGCCGCTGCGACATGCTGGTGGATGACACCGAGATCGCCCGCCGCAAGTCCGAGGGCCTGCCACCCGTTCCGCCCTCGGCCACGCCCTGGCAGCGGATCTATCGCGAAACGGTGACGCAGCTTGAAGACGGCGCGACCATCCGCGGGGCCGAAGATTTCCGCCGTATCAGCGCGACCCTTCCCCGCCACAACCACTGACGGGGCAGGCCTGTCCGCCGACCTGACCCGCCGTCCAAGGAGACATTGATGTCCATTTCGCTGTTTGACCTGACGGGCAGGACGGCGCTTGTCACCGGTTCGTCGCGGGGACTGGGCCGGGCCTTCGCGGAGGGACTGGCCGGGGCGGGCGCGCGCGTCATCCTGAACGGCCAGGATCCCAACCGGCTGGAAGCAGCCGCCAGCGAAATGCGCGCGGACGGGCATGACGTGCTGACCCTTGCCTTCGACGTGGCCGATGAGGACGCCATCATCGCGGCCTTCCGGCACCTAGATTCCCAAGGGATCGAGGTGGACATCCTGGTCAACAACGCCGGCATCCAGTTCCGCCGCCCCATGCTGGACCTGGACAGCGCCGACTGGCGGCGGGTGATCGACATCAACCTGACCTCGGCCTTTGTCATCGGCCGCGAGGCCGCGCGCCGCATGGCCACGCGCGGACGGGGCAAGATCATCAATATCGGCTCGGTCAATTCGCATATGGCCCGCGCCACGATCGCCCCCTATACGGCGGCCAAGGGCGGCATCGTGATGCTGACCAAGGCAATGGCCGCCGAATGGGGCGAAAAGGGCATCCAGGCCAATGCCATCGGGCCGGGCTACATGGTCACGGAAATGAACAAGGCCCTGCTGGAGAACCCCGATTTCGACGCCTGGGTCAAGGGCCGCACGCCGATGCGCCGCTGGGGCCTGCCCAGTGAACTGGCCGGCACGGTGATCTATCTGGCCTCGGACGCGTCCAGCTATGTGTCCGGACAGATCATCTATGCCGATGGGGGCATGACCTCGGTGCTGTGACACTTAGGGGGCGGGATCCTTTCCAAAGCTCCATCCGCCTTCGCCCAGTGCGGGCGCGGCGCGGTCATGGGCCATGCGGCTGCGGCCAAAGCGGATGGGGGTGCGCAGGCCCGCGATGCCCTCGGGCGCGATCTGCAGGCCGCGCGCCAGGATCTGGGGTTCCGACAGGGCCTCGGACACGTCATTGACGGGACCGGCGGGCACGCCCGCGCCCTCCATCGCGGCGATCAGGTCGGCGCGGGTCCGGCGCGAGGTGGCACCCGTCAGCATCGGCACCAGCCGGTCGCGATGGGCCACGCGGGCCGGGTTGGTGGCAAAGTCGGGGTCGCCGGGCAGGTCGGGCAGATCCAGCGCGCGGCACAGCGCAGCGAACTGCCGGTCATTGCCGCAGGCCAGGATCAGGTGGCCGTCGGATGCGGGGAAAAGCTGATAGGGCACGATATTGGGATGGGCATTGCCCAGCCGGTGCGGGACGGTCCCGCCCAGCAGGAAGTTGGTGGCCTGGTTGGCCAGCACCGCCACGCCGCAATCCAGCAGCGACAGGTCCAGATGCTGCCCCCGCCCCGACCGTTCGCGTTCGGCAAGCGCCGCCTGCACGGCGATCACGCCATACAGCCCGGTGAAGATGTCGATCCAGGCCACGCCGACTTTCTGCGGCTCTCCGTCAGGCGCCCCGGTCAGGTCCATGATCCCCGACATGCCCTGGATCAGGAAGTCGTATCCGGGCTGCGTCGCGCGCGGCCCGTCCTGCCCGAAGCCGGTGATCGAGGCATAGACCAGCCCCGGATTGCGCGCCGACAGGGTGTCATAGTCCAGCCCGAAGCGGGCCAGCCCGCCGACCTTGAAGTTCTCGACCACCACATCGGCTTCGTCGATCAGGGCGCGCAGGCGATCCAGATCACTTGGGTCGTTGAAATCGCAGGTGACCGAGGTCTTGCCCCGGTTTGCCGCATGGAAATAGGCCGCAACCCTTTCGACCGTGCCGTCCGTGCGGGGGCGGTCGATGAAGGGCGGACCCCAGCGGCGGGTGTCGTCGCCCTCGGGCGCCTCGACCTTGATGACCTCGGCGCCCAGGTCGGCCAGCGTCTGGCCGATCCAGGGACCGGCCAGGATGCGGGCCAGCTCGACCACCCGCAGCCCCTTCAGCGGCGCCTCAGCCAAAGGCCTGGATCCCTGTCTGCGCGCGGCCCAGGATCAGCGCGTGGACATCGTGCGTGCCTTCATAGGTGTTCACGGTTTCCAGGTTCTGGGCGTGGCGGATCACGTGGTATTCGCTGGAAATGCCGTTGCCGCCATGCATGTCCCGCGCCATCCGGGCGATATCCAGGGCCTTGCCGCAGTTGTTGCGCTTGACGATGGAGATCATTTCCGGGGCAAAGCGGCCTTCGTCGAACAGGCGGCCCACGCGCAGGGACGCCTGCAGGCCCAGAGCGATCTCGGTCTGCATATCGGCCAGCTTCTTCTGGAACAGTTGCGTGGCGGCCAGGGGGCGGTTGAACTGGTGGCGGTCAAGCCCGTATTGGCGGGCACGGAACCAGCAATCCTCGGCAGCCCCCATCGCGCCCCAGGAAATGCCGTATCGCGCGCGGTTGAGACAGCCAAAGGGGCCGCCCATGCCTTCGATGTTCGGCAGCAAGGCGTCCTCGCCCACCTCGACATCCTCCATTACGATTTCGCCGGTGATCGATGCGCGCAAGGACAGCTTGCCCTCGATCTTGGGGGCGGAAAGGCCTTTCATGCCCTTGTCCAGCACGAAGCCGCGCACCTTGCCGCCATGGTCATCGGATTTCGCCCAGACCACGAAGACATCGGCGATGGGGCTGTTG
>JAPSIP010000124.1 GCA_031178645.1 Paracoccus sp. (in: a-proteobacteria)
CTCAAGCACGGCCCCATCGCGCTGATCGACCGCGACGTGCCGGTGATCGTGCTGGCTCCGCATGACGCGCTGTTCGAAAAGACCGTGTCGAACATGCAAGAGGTGATGGCCCGCCACGGGCCGATCCTGCTTCTGTCTGACGAAGCGGGCCTGTCCTCGGCCAGCCACGGGGTGCAGGCGACCCTTCGGATGCCCTCGGGCGGCGGGGTGTTCCAGCCGATCCTTTACGCGATCCCGATGCAGTATCTGGCCTATCACACGGCGGTCGCCAAGGGCACCGACGTGGACCAGCCGCGCAACCTGGCGAAATCGGTCACGGTGGAATGACAAAAGGCGCGCGGGGCCAAACCCGCGCGCCTTTTCCTTATGCGGCGTCGGCGCGGGTTTCCGTGGCGATGCGCGCATCCAGTTCCAGGATTTGGTGGACGGCATTGGCGGCCTCGGCGCCCTTCTTGACGAAGTGGTCGCGATAAAAGCCGGTCAGCAATTCCGTTTCCTGGTAGTTGTGCGGCGTCAGCGAGACCGAGAAGCAGGGCACGCCGGTTTCCAGCCCGACATTCATCAGGCCGGTCACGACGGCGGTCGCGACGAAGTCGTGGCGATAGATGCCGCCATCGACGACAAGGGCCGCGGCGACCACGGCGTCGTATTTGCCGGTCTGGGCCAGCTTCTTGGCCAGCAGCGGCATCTCAAACGCGCCGGGCACGTCAAAGGCCACGACAGTGGCGCCGGGGATCAGGCGCTGCTGTTCGGCCAGGAAGCCGTCATGGGCGCGGTCCACGACATCGGAATGCCAGCGGGCCTTGATGAAGGCGATGCGGGGGGTCTTGTGGGTCATCTTTCAGGAACCTTACGTTGACTTGCGTATGGTCCCAGGACACGAGCCATGACCGCCCCCGGGAAAGGACGCGGCCACGGTTCTCTTTCATCCAGACTATGACTGTCGGCCCCGGAGTTTCACCGGATCTGCTGACCCCTTCGTTGCCGAAGGGCGCTCGCGGGCTGTGACCGCCGGTGGGGAATTGCACCCCGCCCTGAGAACGGGATTTGCATAGCACGCAAGACAAGACCAGCCAAGAGGCCTCAGCCAAGCCGCGCCAGGGCTTCCTGCACCGCGCCGCGCAACTGATCCTCGCCATAGGGCTTGCACAGAAGCACCGTCTGGCTGGGGCAGCCCGCAGGCAGATCGCTGTCGCCCGTGGCATAGACGACCGCCAGGCCGGGCTGCATCTCGACAGCCTTTTGCGCCAGGTCATTGCCGTTCATGTCCGGGAGGCCAAGATCGGTCAGCAGCAGGTCGAAGCTCTGCTCTTGCAGCTTGGTCAGCGCCGGGGCGGCCTTGCCGGCCTGCGCGACGGCATGGCCCATGTCCTCCAGCATGAAGGCGGTGTCGGCGCGGATCAGGGCATTGTCCTCGACCAGCAGGATCGACACGGGGCGGCCCGCCGCCGGCTCGGGCCGCTCGCCGGGCTGGGCCGCCCGATCCTCGGCGATGGCGCCCTGGACCTGCTGGGCATTGGCGATGACATGGCGCAACCGGCGCGCCAGGGCTTCGCGCGGATAGGGCTTGGACAGAAGCTCGACCCCCGGATCCAGCCTGCCGCCATGCACGATCGAATTTTCCGTATAGCCCGAGGTGAACAACACCCCCAGGCCGGGCATAATATCCTGCGCCCGCCGCGCCATGTCGCGGCTGGACAGCCCGCCGGGCATCACCACGTCGGTGAACAGCACGTCGATATGCAGCCCGCTTTCCACCACCGCCAGCCCCGCTTGCGCGTCCCGCGCCGTCAGCACATTATAGCCAAGCGAGGTCAGCAGATCCACGACCGTGCCGCGCACGGCCTCGTCATCCTCGACCACCAGGATCGTCTCGGACCCGCCGACGACCGGGCCGTCGAACAGCGGGACATCGGTGTCTTCCTCGTTCTCGGAACGCGGCAGATAGATCCGCACGGTCGTCCCCTCGCCGGGTTCGCTATAGACGGACACATGCCCTCCTGACTGCTTCACGAAGCCATAGACCATCGACATTCCCAGGCCGGTGCCGCGGCCTTCGGGCTTGGTGGAATAAAAGGGATCGAAGATCCGTTCAAGCACCTCGGGCGTCATGCCGCAGCCGGTATCGGTGACGGCCAGCATCACATAATCACCCGCCGAGACATCCCCTGCGACTGCGGCATAGACCTCGTCCAGGCGGGTGTTCGACATCTCGATGGTCAGCAGGCCGGGGCCGTCCATCGCGTCGCGGGCATTGATCGCCAGGTTCAGCAGCGCGCTTTCAAGCTGCGCGCGGTCCACGCAGATGTTCCACAAGGCGTCGGGCACCACCACCTGCACCTCGATCGCCTCGCCCAGGGAACGGCGCAGCAGCTCGTCCATCTCGCTGACAAGGCGGCAGGGCTGGATCACCCGCGGCTCAAGCGGCTGGCGCCGGCCGAAGGACAGAAGCTGGCTTGCCAGCTTGGCCCCGCGAGACACGGCGGACAACGCATTCTCGACCCGCTGGCTGGCGCGGGGGTCGCCCTCGACATCCTTGGCCAGCATCTGAAGATTGCCGTTTATCACCTGAAGAAGATTGTTGAAATCATGCGCCACGCCGCCGGTCAGCTGGCCCATCGATTCCATCTTCTGCGCGCGGTGCAGCGCCTGTTCGGTCTTGCGGTGCTGCTCGATCTCCTCGGCCACGCGCGCCTCGAGCGTCTCGTTGAGACGCCGAAGCTGTTCCTCGGCGCGTTCGCGATGGCTGACCTGGCGCTGCAGATCCTCGGCCTGGGCCTGAAGCTGTGCTTCGCCCAACCGCTGCTCGGTGATGTCGGTATGGACGCCGACCCATTCCTTGATCCTGCCCTGGCTGTTCAGGGTGGGAACGGCGCGGATCGCGAAGATGCGGTATTCGCCATCGGCGCAACACACCCGATGTTCCCATTCAAAGGTCGTGGTCGTTTCAAGCGCGCGCTGCCAGGCCTCAATGCTGCTGGCGCGGTCGTCGGGATGAACGGCATTCGACCAGCCGTAGTCCTGGTATTCCTCGAAGCTCTGCCCGGTCAGGGATGCCCAGCCCCGCTGTTCGCCGATCATCCGGCCGTCGGCGGTGTTGGTCCACAGGATGCTGTGAATCGCCTCGACCGCTGCGTGGAAGCGGTCGTTGCTGTCGCGCAGCCGGGTTTCGGTCTGCTTGCGATCCTCGATGTCGATCAGGATCATGTAGACGCCGTCGATCCGGTCGTCGCGGGTCTTGCGCGGCAGGCAGCGCATCTCGAATGTGCGGGGGCGGTCGCCCGGCAGGCGCACGATCGCGTCCACGTTCACCGTTTCGCCCGCAAGCGCGGTGGCCAGCATCTCCCCGGTCAATTCGGCCTGGGACGCGCCCAGGATATCGGAAATCTGCTTTCCGATGACCTGCTCGATGTCCAGCCCGAACACCTCCAGATAGCACTGGTTGGCGAAACGGAAGGTCAGCGTCTTGTCCAGGAAGGCCACCAGGATCGGCAGGGCGTCCGACAGGTGGTAAAGTTCGGCGCGGCTTTCGGCCAACGCCTCACGCGCGTGGACGGCCTGGGTGATGTCAAGAACGGTGCACAGGACGCCGTCCACTTGGCTGCCATCCTCGTTGTAGATGGGCGTGTAGAACAGGTCGAAGACCACGGTTTCCGGGACACCCTTGCGGTGCAGGACCATCGAATGTTCGCGATGGGCCTGCACCTCGCCGCGGAAGCCACGTTCGAGGATCTTGCGGTTCCAGTCCCAGATCTCGGGCCAGATCGCGGGGACGGTGCCGCCAAGGGCGCGGGGGTGATAGTTTCCCGCGATCTCGGCATAGCTGTCGTTGTAGATCATGACGTGGTCCGGACCCCACATCAGCACCTGCGGGAGGGGCGAGTTCAGCAGCGAACTGACCTTGATCCGCAGATGCATGGGCCAGCTGTCCATCGGCCCGATCGAGCTGCGCGACCAGTCGAGGTTCCGCACAAGCTCTCCGCAGACGCCGCCGCCGACTGGCCATGGGGAAAGGGGCAGGTCTGTCGTCATCATCCACCAAAAGATCCGGGTTTAGCGCCGGAAATTAGGGTCGGATCGCATGGGCCGCAAGCTGCGACGATACGGCATGGTTAGCAATGAATGAAAATCAACCGGGCAGGCTGGCCGGCCCGCCCGTTGAAGACCTTAGAAGGTGAAGTCGCTCAGGTCCAACTGGCCGCGCTGCATGTCCTCGATGGTGATCGAGGTGTTGGCGTCCAGCACGATCACCACGTCCGATCCCTGCTGGCGGGCGCCGTTGATGATCTGGCTGACCTGGGCGCGGCTGAAGTCGTCCAGCTCGATCCGGTCCACGCCGTTCTGGAAGTCGGTGATGCGGTCGCGCCCGTCGCCGCGCTCGAATTCGAAGAAATCGACCCCTGCCCCGCCGGTCAGGAGGTCGTTGCCCGCGCCGCCTTCCAGCGTGTCGCGGCCCGCGCCACCCAGCAGCGTGTCGTTGCCGCGATCGCCTTCCAGGTCATCGTTGCCGCTGCCGCCCGACAACCAGTCATTGCCGCGCCCGCCTTCCAGTTCGTCGTTGCCTGCCTCGCCCGACAGGCGGTCATTGCCGTCGTTGCCTTCCAAGTCGTCATTGCCGTCGCCGCCGAACAGCCGGTCATTGCCGCGCCCGCCCTCGATGTCGTCGCGGCCAAGGCCACCGTAGACCGTGTCGTTGCCGTCGCCGCCATGGATCTCGTCATTGCCGGCATAGCCCCGGATCAGGTCGTCGCCGCGCAGCCCCGCAAGCCAGTCCGACAACGATGTGCCGAAGATGCTGTCTGCCTGGTTGGTGCCGGTCTTCCGTGCCATGTGCTTTTCCTTCTTCGCTGATGGGCTGCCCCGAAGGCATGGCCCTGTTACGCGAATCGGTCTAACCCATGTGCACTGACAGCATCCTGACGGCGTCTGTCAGGCATTTGTCAGGATGGTCGCGCTATGACAGGGTCATGAAACAACTTCCCGCCATCATCCTTGCACTGCTTCTGCCCTCGGCCGTCGGCGGCCAGCAGGATGCGCTTCCCGACTTCGAACTGGCCCAGGGGGCCGTCGAGCGGGGCGAGATCCTGCCGCTTGCGCAGATCCTCCGCCTGCTGGACAGCGAACACCCCGGCACGGTCGTCGAGGTCGAACTTGAATATTCCGACGGAACCCGCGTCTATGAGGTCGAGCTCATCACCCCGGACGGAAGGCTGATCGAGGTCGACATGGACGCCGCCACCGGCCAGGTCCTGAAGGTCGAGGAGGAAGACGACGACTGATGCGCGCCCTTGTGGTCGAGGACGACCGCCGCATCGCCGCCGACCTGACCCGCGCGCTTGAATCCGCGGGCTTCCGGGTCGAGCATGTCGAGGATGGCGAGGCCGCCTGGTTCCGCGGCGGGACCGAAAGTTATGACCTGATCGTGCTGGATCTTGGCCTGCCGCGCCTAGACGGGCTGACAGTCCTGAAACGCGGGCGGTCAGGATCAGGACCGGGCTGTCGCAGCCCTCGGCCCGCCAGCGTTTCAGGAC
>JAPSIP010000125.1 GCA_031178645.1 Paracoccus sp. (in: a-proteobacteria)
GGTCAGATAGGTGTCGGCCAGTTCCTCCATCAGCTTGGGCATGGTGGCGGAAAACAGCAGCGTCTGGCGGTCCTTGGGCAGCATCCGCGCGATCTTGCGCAGCGTGTGGATGAAGCCGATGTCCAGCATCTGGTCAGCCTCGTCCAGCACCAGATAGGTGGTGGCCTCCAGGCTGATCGCGCGGCGTTCGATCAAATCCATCAGGCGTCCCGGCGTGGCAATCAGCACGTCAACGCCGCGCGACAGCCGTTCCGTCTGCACGTTGATGGATGCGCCGCCGACGACCCGGAAACTGCGGATCGGCGTGCCTTCGGCATAGGCGTCGATGTTGGTGGCGATCTGGGTCGCCAGTTCGCGGGTCGGCGCCAGGATCAGCGCGCGGCAGGTCTTGGGATCGGGCTTCTTGCCGAAGTTGATCAGCCGGGTCAGCATCGGCAGGCCGAAGGCCGCCGTCTTGCCGGTGCCGGTCTGGGCCAGGCCCAGCACGTCGCGGCCCTTGACGACCGCCGGAATGGCCTCGTCCTGGATCGGCGTGGGCTTTGTCAGCCCCATCGCCGCGACATTGGCGTTGATGCGGTGGTCGATGCCCATGTCGGCAAAGGGGCCGGTGGGCAGCGGGTCGCGGGCAGGCGCCCGGCGGCCTTCGTTCGTGTCGAAATTGGGCAGGTTGCGCGGCCGGGGTTTCTGGCCGCGGGAAGGACGGCGGGTATTAGTCGGTTCCATCAAAGACTTTCGTGCCCCGTCCCCCGTATCGGACGCAAGGCAATGGCCGCGACGATACGCGGCGTTCAGCAGGGATGCAGGCGCGATACGAGGATGCCCGCAAGCCTCCCCGCGTGAATGGGAAACTGGAATGAATGCCGGGCCTTGGGCGAAAAACGCGGCTGCTCACGCGGCAGCAGGCATCGACTGGTCCCAAATGGGGCGGTTTGACGTGAAAGTCAAGGCGGATTGGAAAGCCAGCCGTGTTGTTAACGATGATTAACGATGGCGGTGGCAAGACTTTTCCGCCGATGGCAAGATGTGCAGACAAAGCCGCTGCGACTTTGTTCCAGTTTACGTTTTTCAGGAGTGGGGGTCATGGCGACCGTCAAGGCATATTACGGGATCGACAGCCAGATGCTCGATCTCAACTTCTATTCTCGCCATTTTTATGAAGATTTCTTCTACGAGAGCATCGACTTCCAGTATGAAGGCCGGACGTATCAAGACATCTATTTGATCAATGGATGGGACTTTCAAAACGACCTTGTTATTTCGGTCCTGGGCAGGGGCTTCGGCTTCGATTCATGGGGAACGGTGGTCCGAGGAACTGTTACCGCGATAACGGAAGAAATCTATGACGGTGACATGATCTGGATTGCCCAGGATGTGTCCGTTTCCGCAGCACGGCTCTATGATGCTGGGCTGACACCCGGAGATGCCGACGACAGGGCTGTGCTCGCCTCGATGATGGCGGGGAACGACACCGTCAACCTCAGCGCCTTTGATGACCAATTCGAGGGTTGGACGGGCCATGACAAGATGTTCGGGCATGGCGGGAATGACGCGCTGATCGGCGGGACGGGCAATGACGTGCTGGACGGCGGGTCCGGCATCGACAGGCTTTTGGGCGGCGACGGGCAGGACCAGTTGCGGGGCGGCACGGGCAAGGACCGGCTGGAAGGCGGCGGCGGGGCAGACAGGCTGGAAGGCGGCGCGGGCCAGGACCGGATGCTGGCAGGGCTGGACGCGGCGCGGGATGTCTTCGTTTTCCGCAGCACGGGCGATAGCGTGCGTGGGTCGCAGCGCGACGCGATCCTGCAGTTCCGGGCGGGTCAGGACGATATCGACCTGTCGGGCATCGACGCCCATGCGGAGCGGGGCGGAAACCAGGCCTTTGCCTTTGCCGGCACCAAGGCCGCCGCGCATTCGGTCTGGTATGTCAAGCAGGCGGATGGCGTGCTGGTCCAGGGCGACGTGAACGGCAACAAGACCGCCGATTTCGAAATCTTGGTGGATGACGCGACCCGCCTTGGCGCCAGCGACTTCATCCTCTAGGCGCGGTCGGCCGTATCCAGCCAGATCGTCACCGGCCCGTCATTCGTCAGCCGCACCTTCATGTCCGCGCCGAAGCTGCCGGTTTCGACGGCGACACCCTGCGCGGCAAGGCTGTCCGCGAAATGCCGGTAAAGCCTGCGCCCATCCTCGGGTGCGGCGGCAGATGAAAAGCCGGGGCGGTTGCCGGTGCGGGTGTCGGCGGCCAGGGTGAACTGGCTGACCACCAGGGCGCCGCCGCCCATGTCCAGCAGCGACCGGTTCATCCGGTCCTGATCGTCGCGGAAGATGCGCAGCTTGGCCACCCGCGCGGCCAGCTTTTCGGCTGCGGCCTCGTCATCGCCCGCCATCGCGCAGACCAGGACCAGAAGCCCCGGCCCGGTGCGGCCGATCACTGCGCCCTCGACCTCGACCGAGGCTTCGGTCACCCTTTGGACAAGCGCGCGCATCAGCCCAGCATGATCCCGGCGATCACCGCCATCAGCCCGATCATCGATGCGCCCAGGGCGCCCATGTTCACCGCCACGACCCGGCGCATCCGTTCGCGCAGCGCCGCATCGTCCAGCCCGGCGCTGCGGGCGCGGGCCACCGTCGCGATGCACCAGATCAGCGCCGCGACCCCCGCCAGGGTCAGCGCGGCGCCCCCCCAGATCAGCCAGTCGAAAACCGTCATCGGACCATCCTTGGCAATGTTTCGGCCCGTGGCCTAGCGGCGATTGCGCGTTGCGGCAAGACCGCCTAACAGATGCCGCCAAGGACGGGCACGATCAAACAAAAGGAAGACCCCGATGAAGGACGACCAGGCCTACAGCGTCGCCGCAGACGAATTGCGCCAGTTCATCGAGCAGTTCGAACAGCTCGAGGCCGAAAAGAAGGACATCGCCGAGCGTCAGAAGGAAGTCATGGCCGAGGCCAAGGCGCGGGGCTATGACACCAAGGTGATGAAGAAGATCGTGGCCCTGCGCAAGCGCGACCGCGACGACATCGCCGAGGAAGAGGCGATCCTGGAGATGTACAAGCAGGCGCTTGGCATGGGCTGAGGCCGTTATTCCTTTGACTTCCCGTGTCTGATCCCTTAAGGACGCCCCTTCGGCTTCGCATTTTCCGGGGCGGCGGACCAAGGGAGATGTCTGTCGCAAGGATCGCGGCGCCTTCACGGGTGTCCGCACCCCCAAATCTGGCGATGACATGACAGACAAGACGATAGCCGCGCCCTTGGCCGCGGCTCTGGCGGCCAAGGGCTATGCCAGCCTTACCTCGGTTCAGCAGGCGGTCCTGGAAGGCGACGCGGAAGGCCGCGACATGCTGGTCTCGGCGCAGACCGGGTCCGGCAAGACGGTGGCCTTCGGCCTGGCCATCGCGCCGCAGCTTCTGGACGGCGACATCCTGCCCGACACGGACGTGCCGCTGGGCCTGGCCATCGCGCCGACGCGCGAACTGGCGCTGCAGGTCGCAGCCGAACTGACCTGGCTTTACGCCCAGGCCGGCGCCCGCATCGCCACCTGCGTGGGCGGCATGGATTACCGCAGCGAACGCCGCGCCCTGGAACGCGGCGCCCATATCGTCGTGGGCACGCCCGGCCGCCTTCGCGACCACATCGAGCGCGGATCGCTGGACCTGTCCGGCCTGCGCGTCGCGGTGCTGGATGAGGCGGACGAGATGCTGGACCTGGGCTTCCGCGAGGATCTGGAATTCATCCTGCAATCCGCGCCCCAGGAACGTCGCACGCTGATGTTCTCGGCCACGGTTCCCCCCGCGATCGAGCAGTTGGCAGGCACCTTCCAGCGTGACGCCAAGCGCATCGTCGCGCAGGGCGAATCGCGCCAGCATGTCGACATCGAATACCGCGCCCTCACCGTCGCCGCGCGCGACCGCGAACCCGCGATCTTCAACCTTCTGCGCCTGCACGAGGCGCAGACCGCGATCATCTTCTGCAAGACGCGGGCCAACGTGAACCACCTGCTGGCCCGCATGGGCAACCGGGGCTTCAAGGCCGTCGCGCTGTCGGGCGAGTTGAGCCAGCAGGAACGGACCCATGCGCTGCAGGCGCTGCGCGACGGGCGCGCCAAGGTCTGCGTGGCAACTGACGTTGCGGCGCGCGGCATCGACCTGCCGGGCCTGGAACTGGTGATCCATGCCGACCTGCCGACGAACCCCGATACGCTGCTGCACCGGTCGGGCCGCACGGGCCGGGCAGGGGCCAAGGGCGTGTCGGCCCTGATCGTGATGCCCTCGGACCTCCGCAAGGCGCAGATGCTGCTGAAGCGCGCGCGGGTGGACGCCGAATGGGGACCGGCGCCTTCGGCCGACGAGGTTCGGGCGCAGGACGACATGCGGATGCTCGACCATCCCGCGCTCAAGGAAGGTGCCGAAGACGACACAGCCATGGCGCAGATGCTGCTGGACCGCTTTGGCCCGGACCGACTGGCCCAGGCCTTCATCCGCATGTGGCGCGAAGGCCGCCCCGCCCCCGAGGAGCTGACGGTCCTGACCGATCGCGCCCCCGCCGCCGCCCGCGAACGTCCGCCTTTCTGCGAGGCGGTGTGGTTCTCGCTGTCGGTCGGCCATACCGGCCGGGCCGAGGCGCGGTGGCTGCTGCCCAAGATCTGTGACGGTGGCGGCATCACCCGCGAGGCCATTGGGGCCATCCGCGTGCGCGAGGATCAGACGTTCGTCCAGATCGCCGTCGCCGAGGCCGGCAAGTTCGGAAAGGTGATGGAGCTTGAACCCGACCTGACCATGCGCAGGCTGGACGGCGAACCCGACCTGGAACGCGCGCCCCGACCCGCAGACACGCGCCCCGCCCGCCGCAAGCCCGAAGGCGACTGGAACAAGCCACAGCAGCGGATCGATCCCGAAGGCGCGGTAACCGCCAAATCCCGCAAGGCCCGCTGGACCCCCGAGGATCGTGCGGCCAAAGGCGCCAAGCCCAGCCGTCCGGCCTTCGACAAGCCGGGCGGATCGCGTCCCGGCGCGCCCAAGCCTGCGGGCGCCCGCGACCGCGGCGCCAAGTTCGCCGCGCCGCGAAAAGGCGGAAAGCCTCGCAAGGACGATTACTGAAGCTTTGAAGGCGCCCTGACCAGGGCGCCTTTTTCGCAAGCGGTCATCGTATTCACGATTAATGTTGACCTTGGGTCAAACTAGTTCCACGCTGAACCCGTGTTTCCCGTTGTGGTGGAGTATGTGATGATTAAACGTGTTTCCCCTCCCGGCAAGGATCCTGACGCGGGTCCTCGCAACCCCCAACCTGCGCATATCCTGCAGAAGAAGGATTTCGTGGATCGGGTCGTTGCGGCCAGCGGCGCCAAGAAGGCCGACGCCCGCCCCATTATCGAGGCCACGTTGGCCCAACTGGGAAAGGCCTTGTCCGCAGGCGAAACCCTTGCCGTGCCGCCCCTGGGCCGCGCGCGGGTCAACCTGGAACGCGACCAGCGTGGCGGAGAGATCATCACCCTGCGCCTGCGCCGCCGCCCCTCCAGCATCT